>CAJCIZ010000030.1 GCA_903970525.1 Myxococcales bacterium
ATGAGTTATAAAGTCGATAGACGATTTAGCAACTCTTCTCCCTCAGTGATTTTGCGCGATGTGAATCAAGCAATGATCTCATGTAAAGATGTATACTTTTATTATAACAAACTAGCAGAACCTATTTTAAAAAGTATTAATTTAGACATTCAAGAAGGTCAGCATGTAGCGTTGGTTGGTAAAACAGGCTCAGGAAAATCAACCTTGGCTAAATTATTGTGTGGTCTTTATCAGCCAAGCAAGGGTGATTTGAAAATATATGGTAAAAATATTTCAAATTGCGGAGCGCGAGAATTAGCATTCTATTTTTCATATTTATCACAACATGAGTCATTGTTTACAGGCACTATTTATCAAAATTTAACGCTAGGGTCTCACGCAATCTCTCAATTTGAAACCGATCAAGCCATACAAGATGCATGTTTGCAGGATTTGATTCTGACAAGAGGATTGCATGGCAAAATTGAAGAACAAGGTCAGAATTTAAGTGGTGGTGAAATACAGCGTTTAGGGATTGCGCGAGTCTTACTCCAAAATACGCCTATCATAGTATTAGATGAACCTACCTCAGCACTGGATACGAAAACAGAAGCTGTATTGCTTGACAATCTAAAAGCAAAAATGAAAACAATTATATTCGTCGCACATCGATTATCGACGATCAAGCATTGTGATCAAATCATTGTATTAGATAAAGGTATCATGGTAGAGCAGGGGAGTCACGAAGCGCTAATGGCAAAGAAAGGTTATTATGCGCAATTAGTAAAAAATGAGTTGGGATGTCAGGATGCGCTCTGACGGTGGGATATTAAATGCTCTCATCTTAAATCTGCAGTCGCAGTCCGATGATGCAAACGCATTTTTAGTTGCCTTAAAGCATGTGGTAAAAGAAATGGGTTTGACTGTTTCATGGGGCTCAATAGATAGGCAAGATGAGATATCTATCTATAATGTTAAGAATTATGAACAAAGCTTAGGATTCATTTTATATCCCGTGCAAGCGACAAATTATAGCCAGCTCTCAAAATCTATCTATCCAGTGTTAATTCAATTGGAGGGTAGTGAAAATTTCTATGTCTTAACACAAGATATGCGCGCAAAAAATTGTTTGTTTAATTCCTCTGAAAATAAACCAGAAGCCTACACAAATGTTAAGATCATAAGAGCATGGCAATGTGGTGCTATCCATTTTCCTGTTGTCGCATCTTTTGTTGAGTTGATCAAGTTAGTTATAACGCGTTTCAGAAAAGAAGTCTCAAAAGCAATCGTATTAGGCGCAGTCGCCTCACTCTCAACTTTGTTGTTGGGCATGATGTCTAGTTATATTCTACGTCATCAGCATGAATTGTCACTGTCAGGATGTTTAACTATTTTTATTTCATTTCTAATGGTAGTCATTAGCGCAGCGATATTTGCATGGATGAATGAAATCTGTAATAAAGCAGTCAACACGAAGCTGGTTTATTTAAGTTTGCCTAGTCTCTTTTCCCATCTATTGAGTTTGTCTCTCAAAAAATCAAAAAAGTACATATCAACTGATGTCTCACAACGACTTTCTGATTATGAAACAGCTTTATCTCAAGTCATGACAGCGAGTTTATCAATTTGTATGAATGGTATCACTTTGATATTGTTATTTTTCTATTTTATGTATAGTAGTGTATTGCTGGCGAGTCTCTATTGCATTATTTGTATCATTCTAATGATCATTAAAAGCTTTTTGCTTCCTAGCAATATAAAATATATTCTTGCACAGCAAGTGGAGCAGAGTAAACAAGCTTCATTGCTTAATGAAATCTTTTTACAGATTCAAAAAGTTCGTTCAGCTCATGCAGAAAAATCTGTATTCAATCAATGGTTGCTGGGTTTGCTGCAAGTCAAATTGCAAGCCGAGCGTTCTGCAAAACTAGAAATAACACTGTGGTTTTTTGAATCTCTAACGCCATTGATATTGATGATTTTATTATATGTCATAGTCTACTATCAATCAGGTAAAATAGATGAAATTAACTTGTTGCAACTGATGATTTGCGCGGGGCTATTCTCTACTGTATTTGAAACACTGTCAGCTAAGATACTTTCATTGTTACACATTTTACCTAGTCTTTATCGAGTCAAGCCTCTTTTAGCAGAGACCATTGAGGATCACTCTCATAAAAAAAGACTATTTGCTATGAAGGGTGGCATCAAGCTTTCTCATGTCAGTTTACGACAAGATGACAGTGATAGTTATCTTTTAGATGACATTTCACTAGAAATTAAACCAGGACAATTTTTTGCAATTGTTGGGCCATCTGGCGCGGGAAAATCTACCATTTTAAAATTAATACTAGGTTTTGAATCACCTTCGTCAGGTGTGATTCTGCTGGATGATGAAAATATCAATCATCTCAATCTTTCTGATGTGCGCAAACAAATCGGCGTTGTGTTGCAAACTACGCGTATACTGCCAGGGACAATTTATTCCAATATTTGTGCGAACGCAGATATTCCATTAGACGAAGCATGGCGTCTTGCAAAGCTGGTAGGGTTGGATGAACAAATTCTCGCGATGCCTATGAAGATGCAGACTTATTTATCCGATAATGCCGATGAGTCACTCTCCGGTGGGCAAAAACAAAAAATATTAATCGCTAGAGCATTGGCGACTCAGCCGAAAATTCTTTTGCTAGATGAGGCAACGTCCGCATTAGACAATGCCAGCCAGGCTATTGTTTATCAA
The DNA here is from genome assembly GCA_903970525.1 of Myxococcales bacterium. GTDB lineage: Bacteria > Pseudomonadota > Gammaproteobacteria > DSM-16500 > DSM-16500 > UBA5158. The sequence continues at coordinate 2,723 of CAJCIZ010000030.1, forward strand.
AATCTAAAAGAGCTAAATATCACTAGAATTGTGATAGCCCATAGGGAAAGTACTATTATTGGGGCTGATATGATCTATACTTTGGATAAGGGGAAGCTTATCGCTTTATCTTCTTAACAATCCCTTAATGAGAGAGGTGTGTATGTCATCAGCTCGCAATGGTTCAAGCAGTTCAACGAGCATTTCCGATGATGTTGACGTGTTGGCTAATACTGAACCGTTAAAAAAGAAGATTTTGATGAGTTTTATAAAACAACAATGAGTGAATTGCCTGCTAAGCCAAAAGAAGCTCATCAATTTGGAAAGGGTGGTACCTCAGGTAGTTCCTAAAATTCCCACGTAGTCACGCATCACTGAGATTAGTTTCCAAGCCCTAAATCAAATCTTGATTTAGCACCTGCGGCAATAAGTTCTTTTTCTAACTCAGCTAAAACCTTAGCATCCACGCCTTTTGCAGCTCTTAGCCAATCTAGCGCTGTATAGCCATTTTTATCGGAAGGCTCGTTAATATTAAACCCTAACTTTGCATGATATTTTAATAAAGAACGAATCGGTTTCTCTAATCCCGCACCACATACTTTTCTCAATGCTAAACAGTATTGGCGTTCTTCAATCGCTTTTAAATAAGATTGTAATTTAGCATCTGCCTGAAATAATGCTTTTGCTTCCGCAATTACTTGCTCATGCGGGTCGGGTGTTTTATCACTTTTGACAAACAAATTGGGTGAGGGTGTTTTGCTAACGTTTGACTTTTCTGCGCCCATGATTTGAGTCAGATCTTTTAATGTGTTTGTTGTTGTAAAAATCGTGCCTAATGCTGTTACATCAAATGGCGTTGCGCTACGTGTTAAAAATTCAGGGTGCTCTGCCATGCTTGATACTATGCCAAATGGATCAGATTTATATTTATTAAAAGTGACTTCAGTTAGTTTATCAATATTTTTTTCAGGGTATCTTGCTTTCAGTTTATTAATACCGTGATAAAGGTTAACTTGTGAAGTAACTGCTTTTCTTAATAAAGTATCTTCAAATGCTGAATTTTTCAATCGTGATTTGATCAGTTTTTTTAATAAATCAGGCTGTGTATCAATCTCTACTATGGCAATCGCATATTCACTTTGTGGGTCGGATTTTTCCTTTGGATAGCGTAGTAATATACTTTTCGCTACTAATAAAACTAATACGATATTCATCAAGAGTGTTGCGAGACGGCCATTGCCGTTAAAATAAGGATGCACTTGTACAAAGCCATTAAAAGCAAAATAAGCTAATGCAGCAACCGCATTGTCATCTTTAGGGTTGCATTCTTTAATAAGTTTTTTAAGTTTTTCGACAAATTCTTTAGTCTCTTTGGGGATTTCATTGAGAGGAGTCCCGACCTTAACTATCTTATTTACAATCGCCATATCAGCTGTGGATAGTTTATTTTTCCATACAGCATCAAGCAGTCCATCTATTTCATTGCCTGGTTTAAAGCTTCGTAATATTCTTATAAAAGCATTAATTTCTTTCTTGGATAATCCTCTTTCTTCATACGGAGGAAAAAACTCTTCGGCGGAAATTTCTTTTCTCATGTATCGTGCTAGCTTAGCGCTGAAGGCCGTGCCGAAATGCCAGCGAAAAATATCAGATGTGGCGAATGTTCCTGCGACCGCCTTATGGTCTTTCGCTAAAGTAGAAGCAATGCGAGCATGAAGCTGATGGATAAATTCAATGAATTGTTCAGTGGAAATATTTTCTATGCCTTTGTCTTTAATAGTCGGTAATACAACTTCTTGCGCATAGTGATATGCATTTAACATATCTTGAAATTGCCCGGAAGCATGCTGCATTTGATAGGTCTGTGAGCTCTTCTCGTCAAGTACGCCTTCTGGGTCAAACGCGTAAATCAAAGCGGGATTAAATGTTTTTTTAATGAGGCTCAGGTCAAATTGGGGTTCGGTAGGGGCTTTCATTTCGTTTGATGATGAAGACATTTTTGCCTCGGAAGATGGATAATAGTATATCTGTGTAAAATATCATCATAATTGACCTGAATCAAGCAGTTTGACTTAGGTTTGTTCATTAGAAACCTTGAAAAAGTACATAAACTAGACTAGACTTAGTCTATATGGGAGAACATTATGCGTACTGTCAATATACATGAAGCAAAAACACACTTATCGAAACTCATTGAAGCTGCCGCTCACGGTGAAGAAACCATTATTGCCAAAGCAGGCAAACCTACTGCAATGCTCATTCCAATTACCGCTACAAAAATCAAGCGTCGTTTTGGTGGTCTAAAAGGCCAAGTTAAAATTGCGGATGATTTTGACAAGCCGCTGCCTGATAATATGATTTCTGATTTTGAGGGTTAAATATGCGGATCTTATTGGATACCCATATTTTTTTATGGTGTACGATGGATGACCCTCAGCTCTCAAAAAAAGCGCGCGCAATGATTCTGAACGCGCAAGAAGTTTATGTCAGTAGTGCGTCTATCTGGGAGGCGTCAATAAAACAAAGCTTAGGCAAGCTTGAAGTATCAATTGATAAGCTTGTCAGTGAAATTGCTCAGTCAGGTTTTTTAGAATTACCCATTACGACAGCACACGCTGCATACGTGGGCCAACTCCCACATTTACACAGAGACCCATTTGATCGCATCCTCATTGCTCAAACTATTTGTGAACCATTACGTTTGCTGACAGTTGACGCGGCTCTTAAGCAATATACAGGTCTTGTTGAGGATGTGTCTTAGAGTGACGTATATTTTTAATTATCATTTAATCAATGAAAAAAATGGTGAAGATAATTATTCTAGCTGCGCAAGAATATCGGCGTCTGCGAGGGCATCTTCGCACGCCTGAGAATTTCGAAAAAATTCTTAAGCTCATGCGTATACTTGAATTAAGTGAACGTGCAAAGAATGATATAGCCTACAGAAGTGTTTCTTTTATCTCGCGCGGAATTTCTATCGTGCAACTCAAGAAACAAAGAGCTTTGCAGAAGAATTAAGAAATCGTTTCGGATATTTATTAGCAAGCAAACACACGCCAGATTGTGTAGTACAAAATTCTTTGGGTGTGATAGTAAATTATGGTCAATGCAAACCTAAGATCAAAATCACATCCTTTGGCCGCTTTTAAAATTCTTCAACTTGTATTATCTCAAGCATTAGAAACAACGCAATTTTTAAAAACCTGTTTTGGATCTTAAACACTTGCAATGACTTTGCAGTCATTCGCATCATGCTTTCTACAGTTCTCAAGCGCTTCTTTTTTTGCATCTTCAATTGAGTATCGACCTGAACGCCAACCATAAGCGCCGCGAGACGAAATCGCGAATGCTTTATGGGGTGGTCTAGATAAATATTCGGCAAAAGCTTTTTTGCCATCGGCAGATAAACTATTCGGTGTTGTTAAATGAGAGTCTGCAGGAAGAGAAAGTAAATTTTTTACAAAAATAAGATGCTGACTCGTTAAAAAATCATCGACTATTGGTGTCCATTTAGGAATGCCGTTTGCAGAAAATAAGTAATGTCCCTCTGCATCAAACGCATCAGCTTGAACAAATGTAGCATGACCACCATTGCTGTTAAATGCTTTTAAAAAGCGCTCAGCTAACTTAGGATTGAAGAAATGGTCATTCTCAGCATAAATCCATAGCATTGGAACCCGCGATGTTTTCCCTAGCGTTGCAAAAGTTGAGACTAATGCATTTTCATCACAAACAGTGTTATCAGCGGTTGATCCGCGGCCGCCTGCAAAACTGATTGCTGCTAACAGCCCTGGGGGAGGATTGTCTGCTGTTAATGCAATTGTTGCAAGTCCACCTGCAGATACGCCGACTGCAATCATGTGTTGAATATCATACTGTGGTAGGGTAGAAAGATAATGAATAGCCGCATGTAAATCTTGTGATGAAGCTAATGCAGCATGCAAGTAGATCGGCGCATTGCAGCTGCCATACGATTCAGACCATGTTCCACCTGAGTGCCCATAACCTCTACGCATCACAACAGCGACAGCGAAGCCTCGTCTCGCAAATTCCATTGCAATTGGCAGTGAAGAAACAGCAGTCATTTCAGGTCTTTTTGTTGTATCTCTCGGTGAACCGTGACTGAGTATTGCGACAGGATGTTTGGCAGGCGTATTTGGCCAAACCAGTAAAGTTTCTAAGCCTTGCGAGCCAGCTTCCGGCATGGGAATTTGAATTTGTTTCCAGATAATTGAATTAGCACAAGCAGGTTTAATGATAAAAATAAGGCAGATCATAACAAAAACTAATCGGCAGTATTTCTGCATTGTTTATCCTTGTCCATGATCAAAATTAGATGACAAAAAAAAGCCTTGGTGTGTGCCAAGGCTTTTGGGAGGCAATTTTACGTGATCAATTATGTCAATTGTTGTAAAACTTGTTGTGTGATATCCAACTTGTCATTGACATAAGCCATGTCAGTGCGTTGTTGAATTAAGTCATAGTTTCCATCTTTAGCGATTTTAGCAATGACTTGGTTGAACTTGGTCATAAAATCTTGCAACGCTTTGTTTTTAGCAATGGTTAAATCGCGTTGGAATGAAGCGTCTGCGATTTGAACATTAGCGCGGTCAGAGATTATTTTATCTTGTAACTTGTTGCGGTCATCTGTGCTCAGTGTGTTGCCTTTCAGATTCAGTTGGTCAACTTCATCTTGCAGGTGTTGTTTTTCTGAGTTCAGCGTATCTTGTCTTGATTTGAATGAGCTGCTGAGCTTATCGTTTAAAGATGTCATTAAAGGTGCATTTTTTAATACTTGGTTCATGTCTATGATGCCAATTTTGAGTGCATCAGCGGCATTAGCGGTATTAAACAGTAAAGCTGAAAAAATAAATAATGCTGAGAGAAGTAGTTTCTTCATTTCCAAACCTCCAAGTTGTTCCGAAAATTATATAACCTCTTTAATAATAATAACTTTTGCTGAGATTTACAAGATCAATCGCGCAGCAGCTCTGAACAGACTTTGCACAGAGGTTGCATGCTATTGACTCTATTCAGTTAAAACCAATAAACTTCTGGGTTTACCCTTAAAAAGAACGAGATCCGTATGGTGTTAAACATTGCACACCCCATCAGCAAAGATGAAATAACTTTGCAATTATTCAATGAAAGCTTTTCAGAAGAGCTGACACGGCTAGCAGCAGATCCGCGCATTTGGGAATTGCGATCTGAGGCTTATTACGATCCGCAAGTCTTTAAAGATAAATGGATAAAGAAAACACTTGAGCATATTCAGAAAAATAAAAGAATTTGTTTTGTTGTTTTTTATAAAAATAAAATGATTGGTTCTAGTAGTTTTTATGACATAGACACAGAAAATAAAATTTTAAATATTGGCTATACCTGGTTTCATCCTGATTATTGGGGGACAAAAATCAACCCCTTAACAAAATTAGCTATGCTAGAAACTGTATTTGAAAATCTTAAATATAACCGTGCAGGATTTAGTGTAGATAGCATCAACACCCAATCATGCAAAGCACTAGAAAAACTAGGTATCAAACACGAAGGCATCATGCGCAATCATATTATTTTATCGGATGGTAGAGTGAGGCATTCTAGTTTATACAGTGTGATTGTGGAAGAGTGGCCGCAGACGAAGAAGAATATTGAAGCTATTGTGAAGTCATTTCGCTAGTAAAACAAGTGTCTCTATACAACGGGGTAAAGAGACATTCCAGAAGGCAATCCAAATGTTGTTACAAAATATGAGTTTTTCTCATTGTCATACTTACCGACGAGCTCTCCGGTAGGGTGGCGATTATTCAATATGAGTGTGAAACTAGCGTCTCTTATTGTTGAAGCTAGATTCATTTGCACTCGTATCACTATGCGCTAAATTTCCTTGTTTTTTGTGCAGAAAGCGGCATTTATTTAAGCTGAAAATAAGCAATATAAATGCAAGAAAGGTTGCTGCAAAAGTCAAAAATGCCATGGATGTATGATCCAAGTTTATCGATGATCTTGAAGAATCAGAAAGTTCTGGGCGATAAAAAAATGTTCCTGGTGATTGTGAGAACGTTGGGGTTGCGCGAGGCAATTTATTTTCTTGATGCTGCGGCAAAAATGCAGAAACGTGTTGTGCAGAATCTTCTTGGGTCGCTAAGAGTGTCATCGCCTCAAAAATTGAAACACGAATTCTATCATTTTCAGGTAAGAGCGCACTAGCTTTCAATCGTGTGAAAAAGTGCGAAAGCTCAGAATCAGGATTTTGAGTATCAATAATATATTCGCCAATCATTCTGTCTATTGCATGACTCTCGCAGCCTTTCATCTGAGGAAGACAAATATGAGCATCCATATCAATTAAGCGAGATCGTAATTTTTGACTTGCCAAGGCTAAATTAATTTCCCATTTCATGGGGGATTCATCACAATTAATATGTTTGTAAAAGGATTGGGGTTTGAATTTTTTATCAAGGCAGCTTAAATTGTTAACAAAGCTATAATCCTATTTCTTTTTCTTACGTGCTACGCCAGCTTTATGCAGCGCAATTGCTACAGCTTGTTTCTGTGGTTTTCCTGCTTTGATTTCTGTCCTGATGTTTGCGCTAATGACTTTTTTTGATTTTCCGGCTTTTAAAGGCATAAAAACCTCCGAAAATGTGAGTACTATTGTAGTATAGATCATGTGGTGGGTTTGGCAAACTTGAGTGCTATTGGCGAAATCCAACTTTTTTAAAAGTAGTTAACTTAAAGATTATGGCTTAAGCATATCAAACAATCATTTAACCTAATCTTGCAACACTTGGACTGGATGATGACTCATCGCGAGCCCTGAAGTCGGGTAAAGATTTTGCACGTATCTCCATCACTTGTTGCTGCTGTTCTAGAAATTTCATCTTATATTCACTGAGATTAATGAGTGTCTGATTTACTTTTACTTTAAATTTATTTAACACAAGAGTCTGGCTGTTCACATGTTGATTATTTGGAATAAAGGTCCCAATTTTCTTTAAGGTAGTTTGAAGAGATGTTTCAAAGGATTGAAAGTCAGATTTTAACTTTTTTATTATTGTTCTTTCTGCAACGGTGAAAATATTTCTGCTTTTGATGAGTGCTAATAATTCTTCAATCGGCAGTACTTCGCGATCTGTAATATTTAGAGATTTTTCATCGTCTATAAAAGCAGATATTTCTGCCAGTTTTTTATCTTCATTTTCTATAAATGTTGCAATGTTAAAATAATTATCACTGGAGGTTGATTTCTCATCTGCTGTTATCTTCGCAGATCCATCAGCATTTAATAGTTGGGGATGCCTTTGAACAAGAGCTTTCATTTGATCTATGATGCTTTGTTGTCGTGTCATAGCTCGTGAAACGTCTCTAGGGTTAATCACTTTTTTCTTTTGAATATCCAGCAATTCAGAATAAAGAAGATGGTAATTTGTTATATCTTGTAGTTGCGCTATGAGGGCAGCTTTTTCTCCTTCAACATCAAGATTTTCCCAATCTACGGTAGCTAAATTTTGCTTAGTCTTATTTGTCAGGTTTTCTTGATATTTTGCCGCATTCCTAGTCAGACCTTTTGGTTTTTTTTGTAATACAGTCTTGACGGATTCATTGAATCTTTTTAACTCTGCAAGATAAGTCGGATCGGATTCAAAGAATACTTTGAATTCATCGCTAAATTGTCGACGAATTTCTTGATGATTTTCAAGTGTTTGAGCAGTAGCTGTATTAACATTTTGTATTTTTGTGTCTAGATAATTGCTTTGATAGTACCGTATCGCTACGCCAATTTTATCACGAGTTGCATCATCAGCCTGATCTTGTGCGAGTGTATTATTTAAGCTTTGTATAATACCTTTAATGAATTTCGCATTTTGTAATGTCTCTTTGCTATGAGAGGTGAATGCTTGATGCAGTGTCGTTTTGCTGTCATAAAGTATATTATGAGCAACAGGTAGTCCGTTACGTGCTTTTACCATGAGAGAAGCTTTATGTTTAATGAGTACCGCTAAGCATTCCGTTTTTGGGTGCGCTTCAGAGTGCTTCATGAAGCAATAAAGGACTGGCGTCAAACCGTCTTTGATAAGTGTAGAGTTAATAGGAACTTTACCATTCGTTAAAAGAAAATCTAATAACTTTGCATTGCCTGTAGTCAGCGCGAATGATATTAACTCTTCTGGTACAGGGCTGATAAGAGAGATGAGTGAGTTTGCTGCTTCGATTTGATCGTTTTTTAATAAGTTAACAAGTAATTTCCGCCCTTCTCTATATCGGCAGTTGAGCAACGATTCAATTGCTTGTAACTCATTAGGTGTTTGATGGTTAGTTTCAGTGATCGAGATGTTGGCGTTACTCATAGCAGTATCAAACGCTAAATAGCGTTCCAATTTCTTTTTCAGTGTGATTTTTGCATTAGAAAAATAGAATTGTTTAGCTGACGTTGCCTTTTCAATTAACTCTTTCAAAGAAGGCTTTTTGAGTAGGATTTTTTGAATCAGCTTGGTGTTTCCTATTGAAAGAGGGGCTGATTCTATCGTTTCAGCAGGTTCATTTTTAGTGTCAATGGCAGAGGGAGCTTGTAAGTGTGTCGACTGTGTAGGTGCCTGTGAGAGAGAAGTCTTAATCTGTTGAAGAAACTTATGAATTTTTCCATATTGATTATCTTCTTCAAGATTGGCTAATTCCTCAGCGATTGGTAATGCTTGATCTAAGTGTGTCGTATAAGTTTCTAACTGGACGGGTAATTCAGCAGAAAGGTGGGTAAGCTTTTCTTCTAATGTATCATAGCTATTTTCCAGTCGAGTAAATGTTTGTTCGAACTGTTGATGAAGTTCTCCCATGGTTGCCATGCTATTATCAACCGCAAATTCTGCAAGGCTGTCAGATAACGTAGACCCAATTTTTTGTTCGCTGTATTCGTTTTCATTGATTTTTTTAGAGAGAACTGGTTCGCCAACCATTTGATCTTGTTGATCAAAGTAAGCATGAAGTTGATAGTGATCGCCAGTCTTATCCCGAAAATACGCTGTGTAATGATAACAACTGATATTTCTATTATTGTCATTAAATTTTTCATAAAAACTGATGTGATGCGAGACTAATCTTAATGGCTCATTGTCTTCAGAAAGCAAGACATGCTCTCTCTGGCGCGGTAATTCATATAAGTAATATAACGGTTTATCTTTGTCAGGAATAACAAAATTTTTCTTATTCAGAGCGGGCGTGTCTGTCAGATTATTATGATGTGCTTGGATAAATTGATAATAAAGATTTGGCTTCATCTCATTGACTCGTAATATGGATATATCAAGGTGCGTAATTTAAGCATGACCTGCCCAAAAAACAACTAATGTTGATGATAATTATAGAGATGCGCCAGAATTTTCAATATAATAACGAACTTTATGCTGGGGTATCACTATGGATCAACCAAATAATACGCCTTCTCCGCCTCGTCCAAGAGTCAGTCTTGCTGCCCGCAATGCGCAAAGAGAGACAGCGGAGAACTTACTGCTTTCGAATACGGGAGTGCCTCCTTTAACTGTAGCGCCTCCTACTGTTTCTATAGTGGATCCAGATGCAACACAGCCGATCTCGTCTATACCTTCCTCGCATCACAGTGAATTAGGTTCACAGAATTCGTCAAACCAATCAAGCGGGAATGAAGAAAAGATACCGCCTATTTTAGTGGCGAACGATGAAGCATATATTAAGTTACTCGAAGAAGAAGAGGCACTCCTGCAGCGTCCTATCGATCAGCCTTCCGATCGTGAGAAGCGCATGAAAGATTTACTTGAGCTCATGAAAAAATTCTCAGAATTAGCGACAACTGTTTTTAGCACGCTCAAGAAAAAAGACAGTTTACCCAAAAAATTATTTGAAGAATATGCCTTTAAATATAATAAAAAAACCATATCCATCTGTGAGATTATCATTGATTATCTCGAAAAGAGAAGAGATCCTAAGCAGTCGGCTCAAGATTTTTTAGGGGATGATAATAATCGACTCAGCTTCAGCAGCGACGCTGAAATACCACTCGATGAAACGATTAAAATATTTGAGTATCAGTATGCAAATTTAAATTTAAAGCTTCGTGGTGTCAGTGAGTACCCGCAAAACGAGGATCAAGTTAAGGCTGCATATTATGAACTGCGAGCAATACGCAAAGAGCTATTGTGTGTGTTGAGATCAGCGGAGAATAAATTAGAGCTGACTCTTAATGATTCAGGGAAGCCTGCTGACGAAGCAATTAAGGAGGTTAAAGATTTATCCGAAGATGAGCTAAAAGAGTTAAGTAAAACATCTGAGAGTGCAGCCTGCTACAAAGCTGTCAAAAAATTACGAAAATTTCTCGAAGCTTTTCCTGATAAGCATTATAAAAAAATATATGCGATGGTTGATCAGTTGTCAGTTCCCGCAGAGAGAAAGCAAGCGTTATTAAACGAATATATTAAAATAGCTAGTTCAAGTTCAAACACTGCGGATATTCGGGGTATTTTAAAACCTCCAGGCAATGAGTCTAATCGACATAAGCGTAGAATGATTTCTCTTCCGGTTGAAGAGGCCAAAACAGAAAAAAACTCGGTTAATGGAGATGAACCTAAGACGGGGAGCAGTAATTCAAGTTCAAGCTCAAGCTCAAGTTCAAATCCTTCAAGGTTGCACACGCCCAAGAAAATGCCTAAATTAAGCGCTTCTAATGAGGATAACTCAACTAAAGTGAAACCACCGGGTCTGTAAAAATAAATCTAAGGGGTTATGTTGCCTATTGCGAGCAGTGATTGTCATACCTTTCAATCTCTTTTTTCCGATCGTGCATTTGTGAATGAGCTAATGGATATAAGACGTCAATACGAAGGAGAAGGAGATGAGTCTGACTCAGATATTAAAGAGCCGCTCAGTCCAGCTTCTCCCGGTAGGTTTCGCAGATAAGTGGGAAACGATAATTAATTGATTTTATTAGTTATTGCTATGCTAGGTTTCTCCTCTTTAATAGATTTATCTATTTCTATTAATATTGCCTTAATCTCAATAAATTAAAATGCCCTTAATTTAGAGGCCTCTCGCAGGCTAGGAGGAAAGCTAGATGTATAATGTATTTGTTTATGGTTCATTAAAACAAGGGTTTCACAACCATAAAATACTTCAAGCGCAAGAATTTATCGGTCGTTTCAGAACAGCTCAAGCCAGCTATCATATGCAGCATTTAGGTGTTTATCCTGGCGTCACACATCAAGGAAATTCTTATATTCAAGGTGAATTATATAAGGTTAACGATGAGTGTTTGGTTCTTCTAGATGAATTAGAAGAAAATGGAAAAGTCTATCAACGAGAATTGATTGAAATAGCTGATTATCCTGAGCGTTGCTGGATGTATTTTTTAGTGAAACAGGATGTTGCTTTTTCGGAAGGTCAAAATAAATTTCAGATTAATGCAGAGCGAAGTGCTTCGCATCAAATTCTAGCATGGGAAGTCGATAAGAGTTGAGGAAAGAGTCAAGAGTGAATATAGGCGTTAGGGTGTTAACCCCTGTTGCTTATGAAGTAAGCCGGTTTGCATTCCCTCATCTATGTCTAAAGTCACAAACATTTTCTTATATGGGTTTTTATTCTCATTTTCAGAGCCAGACAAAATATTTCGCTGCAGAGTAGGCTGAGGTTCAAGTTGCAGCACGCTGTTTAAGCTGCGTCTTGAGCTCTTCCAAAAGTTATTATTTTCACTGGATTGTTGGTTAGTATTGCTAGTAATGTCTGGAATAGCTTGTCGTTTTAAACTACTAACATTCAATAAAATCAAAGAAATTTGAAATACCATCAGTGCCGCACCCACCGCGGGGTTGATGTGAATATTCAAGGCATTCAGCACACCACTGAATAAAAGTACACACAATACATTATAGCCAGTACTGAATTTCAGATTTTGTTTGAGATTTCTGATAGTTTGTTTCGCAATCGATTGCGCATTGATCACAGACCATAAAGAGTCGTGATTAATGATGATATCAGCGGCGTCTTTTGTCACAGTGCTCCCATAAGTTGAATTCATCGCGATTCCACAGTCACTTGCTGCGACAGCCAGGGCATCATTACCTGCGTCTCCTACCATGCAGACTCGATAGCCTTGTGAGATTAAATTTTGGATGAAGGCAGTTTTAGTGAGCTCAGGATGTTCTTTGGATTCAGCGAGTCGATTCGCACTAATATTGCTGGGTTCTATTTCTAGTTTCTCTGCATACTTTCTTGCAGTGACTTCATTTTCACCTGTGCAGAGATATATTTCATTCCCCAGTTTTTTAAGTGATTGACTTGTTGCAAGGGCATCATCGCGCAGAGGATCTTCTAATAATAAATATCCTTGAACCTCACTATTTTTTGCGAAATAAATAACGAGATCTGCATCCACACGATTGATTTTATTGTTCCATGGTTCTATCGGTATGTGATTATCAGTCATCATCTGACAATTTCCAACAATGTAAGTATCATTGTTGATCTTTGCAATAAGTCCGGAATGGTGTGATGAATTGATGTCAGAGATTTTGCATTCTGGCATTGTTCTAGAGTGTTCTGCCGCGAATTGATGAATTGTGGTTGCAATCGGTTTATTTGAAACAGATTCCATTTTAGCAAGTATGGGTAACATGTCTAATGGAATAGTTGACTCAATAATTTTGGGCACACCTTTTGTGTATGTCCCATTGAGGTCAAATACATATGCGTTAATATCTGCAATTTTTTCGATGCTAGTGGCGTTTTTAAAAGAAATGCCTAATGCGGCTGCAATTGCAATACCGGTACGCATAGTCACAGCGGGGATTAATCCAAGTGCGCATGGGCACATTGAAATTAAAACAGTCATGCCTGTTTCAATTCCAGCAACAGGTGAAAGTAAGGTGCCGCATAAAACACCTGCAATTGTAGCGATGCCAAAAACACCAGGCACAAAATATTTTAACTGTTTTGTTGTAGTATCCTCGATGATTGATTTGCTAGAGGCGGCAGCTTTCATTCTTTTGTCTAAAAAGGCGAGATAGGAATCTCCTGTTACTCGAATTCTGATAGGTAGAGAGTCTTCTACCAAGATGGAGCCTGCAAAAATAACACCGTTTTCAGCAACGGATTGAGGCGTAGTTTTGCCTGTGACAATTGTATTGTAAATCATTGTGTTTCGACTCAGGCAAATTCCATCAACTGGCGCTGTTTGACCTTCATATAAGACTATGACATTACCTGGTCTTAAATTTTTAACTGGGATTGTCCGTCTGATGCTGCTTTCCGCTGAGAACTCAGACTCAATTTCGTTTGGTGCAAGTGCTAAAAAAGATTTTTTTGTTAATTTATAATTTGAAGACTCTTCTATCGCTTTGCCAATATTTTTAAATCCTAATATTAATAATCCCGCATCGAACATCATAGGAAATGAAGGCACAAAAAAGCTTGTGACTGATACACCAATAGCAAGCAGCGTACTGACAGCAAACAGCGACTCCATTGAGAGTGATTTGGTTCGTATTAAACCCAAGAAAGCTTGTTTGTAAGTGTTCTTACCTAAATAAAGAGTGAGTAATGAACTTGAGCTACCCATGATAATCATTCCCAGTATGGGTATTGTCACGCCTGTCAGAGAAAGTGTTAAAACTGCTGCACCAGATAATGTGCCGATAATTCCTTTTAACCAAAGGTGTTGTATTCTTTTTTTGCTTTGGATAATTTGATTATCCTCAAATTCAATTCTTTTTGACTCTGCTGAGATATCTTTATCTTCTCTATCTGGCGTGATTTCTAATATTCCTGCACAGGTAAATCCTACTTCATCGACAGCATTTTTGAATTGTGTTGTGAGTTCATTCTCGTCTACATCTTTTAATACATTTGTTTCTACTGTAACGATATGTGTAGGATTGTCGAATGTCGCTGAGATCACTTGGGGAAATTCTTTTAATCGATTGATAGGCGCAATGCAGGCAGCACATGCCATATCAGGTATATATAATTCGAAGGTTCGCATACGGATTTTATGAATCTGAACATAAGTGAAGTGGAGCATTATAGCTTTGTTGGCGCAACATGGCTAGGGCCGTTTACTCATTTCAACGCAGTGTGTTGCTTTTTCTGCTTTCTTTTCTTTGGCCTATAATTAGGCTTCCGTAGAAAAATAGATGTGATAAGTAGTATTGCGGGATTCATGAGGCGAGATAATGTTGTAAACTTGCAGCTCTATCTGGCTGAGTCTGCAGCCACGCTTTATTTAATATTATCTAAGGTAAAAAATAAATGAGATTTGATGAATTTCTTAACAGTTTAAACAGTCAAAAAAGTGTTTCAAATGTTGACAAGATAAACACCCTGGTTTTTTGTGATCCAGGCTTAGATGATGCCTTGATGCTGATGCAAATCCTCGCATCTTTAAAGCATAAGATCATGGGCATTATTCCTGGCGCGGGAAATGTACCATTACAGACGACTATTTTTAATACCTTAAGAATTTGTGAATTAGTTCATCGCAAAGACATCAAAGTCTACCCTGGCTGCAAACATCCTAGCAATCAATCTGAAGCTGAGATGATTGATGGAACAACGGTTTATGGTGACGATGGGTTAGGTGGTATTGTTCTGCCGGCGCCTAGTGTAATGAAAGCCGAAACGGAAGACGGTATTCAATTTAGTGTTGAGACCATTAAGAAAGTTAAAACCATGTTAATATCAACAGGTGGTTTAACAGATGTCTATCGTGTTCTAAGTCGCCTTCAACAAGAAAGTCCAGACAGCTTGAAAAATATTTTGGGTATTTCCATCATGGGTGGCGTTGTGAATGCTGCTCAAGAAGCCAATGCGCCTTTAGGTAATGCTCGTTATGCTGAATTTAATATTTTATTTGATACAACGGCGAGCAAAGCCGTTTTTGAATTGTGTGCACGTCATCAAATCCAAATTTTTCTTTCTTCATTAGATTTGACGCATTCGATTTTATGTTCGGCTGATGATATTCAAGATTTGTCGCGCAATGTTGAAAATTCACCGGTGCTCGAATTCGCTAAGGCTTTGTTAGAAGCAGTTCCTGATCATTATAAAAATCGGTTCGGCAAAGGTCCTAACAATCGCTATCGTCAGCCGTTGCATGATGTTCATGCGAGTGCATGCTTAATGCATCCAGAAATTTATGAAAGTACTCAAGCTTCCGTTTCTGTTCAAGACTCAGGTCCTGAAGCGGGAAAAATGGAAATCAGTCTCAATGCAGAAGGGAATGTTCATTTGCTGAGTATTCCTTATCTTTATCGAAATATTTTCTTTTCTCATTTAATGAAAGATATTAGAAGTCTGTTTCGTTATCGCCGCATTGATTTGTTAGAGCGCGCACGTCAATCTTTTCTACAATTTGATCGAGATGAAAAATCTTCTCAAGTAGAAGCATTGTCTGGACAAATCAAAATTTTTACTGACGCTAGTAATCCGACGCTACCTTTTGTAGTTTTTGGTATTAAAAGAGAAGATCAAGCAGCAATTAACTTTGAAGAGATTAGGCCTCTGGTTTCTGCAAAAATGAAACAGCCTCAAAATGCACAATTTTTCGGATGGGCTGGAGATTCTGAACCGTATAGCATGGAAGGAACGCAGCGAGGAGACGAAGTGGTTGCTGCTCTGCTTTGCAAAGAGGGTATCATTCATCATTTTGGTTATACGAGCAAAGAAGCTTTTTCAGACGCAACCGCTAAGAGGTGCGAATCAATTAATTACAAATGCGGTGGATACTGAAACAGAAGTGATGACAGTTTCTGATCGTGTGATTGCTAATATAGTTGATAAGCATTCCGTAGAAGCTATTCGTGATTGGGGATACAGTATTTCAGAAAAAGTCCGCTATTTTTGGTTAGTCTATTCCAATACATTAAAACCCGAGGCGCAATTTGGTGATGATATTCCGTCTTCAGATGGTATCGTCAATGCCGGTGCTTTTGTCATGGATGGCGGTATACAATCTCTGCGACAAATTATCTATATGGTTAATCATGATATACCTGTCCAAGGGATGCTAGGTTTGCGTAATATGAAAAATAAATGTAGTTATGATCCCACTACACAAAAACCTTATTTATCTGCTGTTGAATTTATTAGTTTTATGAAAAACAAGATTAAACAACACGCGGGTGAAGTCACTGATTCAGTGCTGAATGCTATGAAAGAGGTTTATTTATTAGATCATGCGCTCTATAACAAAGCTGCTCCAGATGTGAGTACTAAAGCGGCGCTTTGGGAAGCAACTTGGAAAGATTTCATTGCAGGTGCTTGGAAAAAGTTAGACTTAGTTGTTCTTATAAATCAATCTGGTTTCTTGACAGAAAGGGATAAAGTGAGTGCTAAGTTATTAGGCAAGATTAATTCCTTTAGGAGTGCGGAGAATAATTCTCCTGTTCTGGATATGGTTCCAGCGAGTCATGCTCCGGATATTACAGCGACAATGTAATATAGACTTATTAAGTGCTTAGTTGCATTGCTAAATTTGATATTCAGTTTTAAAGAGATAAGGAAACAACTAAGAATAATTGACAAAATTAATATTCTTAGTTATTTTCTTAGTTTGAGAGATAAGGGCTTATGAAGATGCAAGTCTGGTAGTCCAACAAATCATTCCCATTCCACTCAATTACCATCACTCCTGCCCCAATTTACATCATACAACCTACGTTTCACATAACGGTTAAACAAATGATTACAGCCTATCTTTAATGCTGTTAACCAACAATCGACATTTCACAGGAAAGAGCTACGCGTTCCGTTGAGAATAGTGTAATTCGTCAGCATCTAGTTAGATAGGAGCATAAATCATGACGGAACAAAAAAGTCTAACGCATGGTGTTGAATATAAAAAATGGATTGTCGAGTTAAAAACCAAGATAAGACAGGTTCAGTTAAAAGCTGCAGTATCGGTTAATCAGCAATTGCTAATTTTTTATTGGGAGCTAGGAATTGATATTGTTGAAAAGCAAAAACATACCACTTGGGGTGACGGTTTTCTGAGGCAGTTAAGTCGTGATTTAATGGTGGAATTTCCCGATATAAAGGGGTTTTCAGAGCGAAATCTTAAGTATATCCGTCAATGGATTCTATTTTGGACTGACGAGGCTGTAATTGGGCAACAGCCTGTTGCCCAATTGACCCAGATCCCTTGGGGTCATAATTTAGTTATTATGACTAAGTGTAAAAATACGACAGAAGGTCTGTATTATGTGAAGAGTACCCTCCAACATGGATGGAGTCGCAGTGTTTTAACCCATCAAATTGAAAGTCAACTTTGGCAGCGGGAAGGTAAAGCGCTATGTAATTTTGCTCATGCTCTTCCTGTTTCTCAATCTGATCTTGCGCGTCAAACATTAAAAGATCCGTACATTTTTGATTTCTTAAATTTAACCAAAGATCATGATGAAAAAGAACTAGAGCAGGGATTGATTGAGCATATCACTCAATTTCTTTTGGAGCTAGGCGCTGGTTTTGCCTACATTGGCAGACAAGTGCCGCTTCAAGTAGGCAAGCGTGAATTTTTTATCGATTTATTATTTTATCACACTAGACTTCACTGTTATTTGGTCGTCGAATTAAAGGCTGTGGACTTCGAACCAGAGCACACAGGAAAATTAAATTTTTATATCAAAGCGGTAGATGAGCAATTACGGCAAGAAGGAGATGCGCCCACTATCGGACTATTATTATGTAAGGGTCATGAAAAATTAGTGGTTGAATATGCCCTAAGTGATATTCATAAACCGATTGGTGTATCCGAATATCAGATTACGCGGTCACTACCGGAAGCATTCAGGTCTAGCTTACCAAGTATAGAGCAGATTGAGGCGGAATTGAGTGATGATTTGAATGGATAAATTGATGAGCGTATACTCCTATGCTAAAGAGGAATTGAGATGATAATGACTATTAAGCATGTGAACACACCATTAACGCCAGAGCTCTGCTGCTCAAATATCAAAGCTAGTCTTTATTTTTATACTGAGATACTTGGCTTTAGTATTCAGTATCAGCGTGAAGAAGACGGTTTCGCAATGCTTGAACGTCAAGGTTCACGAATCATGTTAGATGAGATTGATATAAATTCGGCGAGTGCGAATAAGGACGCATGGATAGCAGGGCCATTAGAAACACCTTTTGGCAGAGGAATAAATTTGCAGATAAAAACAGATAATGTGGATGAGTTATATCAGCGCGTCCTACATGCCGAAGCAAAAATATTTTTACCCATGGAAGAGAAATACTATCGTGCTAATGATATCGAGCTAGGCAATCGACAATTTATCGTGCTTGATCCGGATGGTTATATGCTTCGCTTTTTCCAAGACTTAGGCAAGCGGGAAATCATTTAATGATGGCTGGAAAAGTAAAGCTTCACAAAACCGCTTAGGCAAACCTTCAGAAGTTGCAGAAGTTATTGTTTTCTTGGCTAGTCCAAAATCCAGTTTTGTTACGGGTAGCGATTGGGTTGCGGATGGGGGTTATATGTACCTTTAAGTAAAATAACCGTGCATTTGTCTATTAAACCTATTAAATTAACTAAAAATCGCATCAAGGAAAAGGTATCGCTTAAGGAGTGAGTCATGCGAGCATTTATCTTGTCATTACCCGCCTGGATCCAGCCTGTTATCATTATTGCTGGCACAATTGTTTTAGCATATTCGGTGGCGATCATTTTTAGCTTGTTTTTTGATGTGCGCCAACTGGAATCAAGTACCGATCTCATTTCATCAGTCTATCAGGTATTAGGCACCATTTACGCCATCCTGCTGACTTTTTCGTTATGGGGTGTCTGGCAGAATTTTACTGAGGCGGGGAATTCCGTACAAAATGAAGCATATGGATTATTAGATCTTGTGCATATGACAGAATCGTCTGCGCATTTAAAAAATGCCAACGTCCGTCAAACGGCCCTCGATTACGCCAAATGTGTGGTAAACGAAGAATGGCGTACGTTACAGTCCAGAACACATGCGAGTCTCTTTGCTCATGAAAAAAGTCGCTCGCTCTCACTGCAATTAGTTAAGGAAGTGCAAAACATCATTCCCAGTGATCAACGTGAAATGGCCATTTTTGGTCAAACGATAAAAACGCTCAATGACTGGCTTGATTCACGACGCACACGCATTTTAAAAGCGGAAGGCAATAGTGCGAAATCACTCTGGCCATTACTGACGACAGGCGCTGTTCTTTTGTTTGGATTTCACGGGCTTTTTGTGGCCAAAAGTATGGGGATCTGGGTGGCGCTTCTCTTTGGTTTGTCATTAACTATCGGGCTTGCGTTTTATCTGATTTTCAGCCTTGATTGTCCTTTCGCAGGTACGTTGAGTGTGGATGCGGAGCCGTTTGAAATGGCGATTGTCATTTTGTCGGTGCAGAAATCGAATGAGACTAGCGGAAGGTTACTGTGACGCATGCATCGTCACTGTCGCACCTTCTGGTAATTATTTGTTTGAAGACCATCCCATATTAAGTTTTTTATGTTTTAGCGCGCATTCTCGCAGATAAAGATTAATGAGCGTTTGGTAAGGAATGCCATTATCATCCGAGAGGTGTTTAAAATAATCGATTGTATCGCTGTCGATTCGAATGGTGACTTGTTTTTTTAGCACCTTGCTGTAAGGATTCTTTTTAGCTTTGGAAAAATCATATTCTTTTTTCATATGTATTCACCGTAATATTGTAATGATTCATTTCTCGTAGCTTTTCTGGCGGATATTATTCTAATAATACTCTCTTTCTTTTTATAGCAATGACAGACAATTAATAAATCGGCTATTGTGCTCAATCCCAGGATAATAAATCTTTCTTCATTATCTGAATGCTCAGGATCATGTATCACTAATGCATGATCATCTAAGAAAACAGTTTTAGCTTCTTCAAAACTTATTCCATGCTTTTTCTTATTTTTAGATGCTTTGGTAGTGTCCCATTCGAAGTCCATAAATATTCTATAATTATATTATAATTATGATGTAGTTTTTAAACAAGTGGGCATATATTGTGGGTAGGGGTAAATAGGTAGGCAAATTGGGAGTTGCTGGATGCCAGCTAGAAGCGTGCTGGCATGATATGAGGTTGGCGCGCCCGGAGAGATTCGAACTCCCGACCACCTGGTTCGAAGGTCGGGTTTGGGGTTTGGTTTTTAATTAATAATCATGGTCTTGCGACAATTTAGCTGTAGCGAAATCGGTTTAAATGTAGACAAATTGGAGTAAATGTAGGCTGGTAAGTTACAAAATGGCTACAGTGAAAAAGCCTATTTTATCTTACGTGGAATCGACAAATGTCATTCTTGCGTAAGATGATATGCCTTACTTATCTTACGCGAAATTGACAAATGCTGATCTCACGTAAGAGCAATAAGGTTTAATTGAACCGTGCTGTTCCGCGCTTTATACGATTATTATAATCCGCGGAACAACACAAAAATGGGCATGCATCCTAACTCTGTTTGTTGTGCCACGAATAGGAGAGTTATTCGTGGCACAACAGATATCGTCTAATTATTTGAAAATAATAAATATTTTTATTTAATCGCTATTGTCCTTTCTATCAATT
>CAJCIZ010000031.1 GCA_903970525.1 Myxococcales bacterium
AAATCCAGGCATGTTTCCTCAATTGTTGCTTGTAAGGGACTCCAAAAATCTTCCATAACTTACATCCTTCAACATAATACGTCTGTAACCATTAAAAATGGCCGAAGTATATCATGAATGTTCCTTAACCGAATGCCATTGTGGTTCAAATAACCCCTGTTTTAGTGAACACTCTACGTGCGGAATCCTACCCTGATGTGTTATGATTTGGGCATAAAGTGTTCTTTAAAAATTTGATTTTTTACTAAGCAGCGACTCTATTTACGCAGCAATTAAAGCCAAGCATTTCGAGCCACGGTTTATGGGATTTTCCTGTAAAGGCCTCTGCCGGAGATTTGTTAACCAACCGCTCATGCTTACTACGCATGAATGGCTTATGGTTCAGGTAGAATTGAATTAATGCGAGGATTTTTGGCGAAATGAATTTGCGGTTATCAAGATAAGGCCGTAATCTGCTATTGAAGTTCTCTACCATAGAGCTGCATCGATGCGTGCTCTCTAAAATAAACAGCACCTCATCTTCAATCACATCATAAGTAGAGCCAAGAAAGAATGCCAGTTCATCAACTTTTTCGACATATTTGGGACTATCAAATGAGTGCCTTGCAAGCTCACAGATATCCCAAATGGTCTGAATTGATACCTTGTATTTTACTGATAATACTGAGAACTTTTCGTTTAATATGTGGGTAATATCCAGTAAGGTATCGCGTCGCTTTTTCATCGCTTTTACTATTGCATCAATTCGGTGAGGGTGCTTACTGGCTAATAATATCATTTCCGAGAGGATGAAGTCATAGAGCGTATAGCGCTCTGATGGTGGTTTTCCTGCCAATTGGAGCACGTCGTATTGTAACCAACTGGACAGTGTTTTAAACGCGGCGTGGATGTTTTCCCTATGTTTGAACTCTTCATGAGCCAGAGCAAATTCCTCAGTATACTTCTTTTCTTTCTCTTCATTTTTTGCGTTTATGGAGCGACTAAAAAGCTCCATGGCTTCTGTTTTTGCTGAATCCATCCTATTTTTTAAAAATTGGGCGCAATCAGTTAGAGCCATAATAAAATGAAAGTGGTCATGACGAAGCTTTGTATCGGGTAACGCCTCTTCATACCCATTGATCATTCCATTGGCTCCATCAATAATAGAAGTTTCAGGTGCGTAGCCTCTGGCGTGTAGGTCAAGTAAATTCACGCCCCATGTAGTGCCATCTCTATTGTTGGCGTGCACAAGCAATGGGCAGAATCGTGAAGCAATATCAACGGTTACTAATAATGGCTTATTCAGATGAAACACTTCATCTGAAGCGCTCTCGCGAACAGTGCTCAGATCATAGGAGTTGTTGATGGGTGCAGCCTTATCAGCGGCCTCATTAATGACGTTGGAGACGGTACCAAGAGATACATGGTGATTAAAAATAGACTTAAGAAAGAATATGATATCGCGATAACTGGACTTACAGATTACGAATAAAGCGACAATCATTGCATACAGAAGGGGCTTTGTTACTGGAATATAAAAAAGTACATCGTCATCTTTTTCTTCAAATGCTTGGTTTGCTGCCTTTAGTGCTTTTTCTTGTTGGAGGTAAACAGTAGTGCGACTCACATTATGTTCTTTAGAAATAGCAGAAATAGTTTGCTTCCCTTTGATGGATTTTAGAGCTATTGCGAGTTTAGTTGCCTTTGGAATGCTTTTGCCGTGGTGCTTTTTGTGAGTGGTTATCATTATGATTCTTATTTTTATTTTAGTCGATAAACTATGTATCATAAACCAACTCGTTGGTCGATAACTGCTCTCAAAAATCTCTACGAAAATAAATGAAAGTGTTCACTGGATTTGAACCATCCCTCAATATCAACTATTCCCTATCGCTCCCTTGAAAAAGAGTTTGACTTTGCAAGACAAAATCAAGAATTAGTGACTCCTCCGCTGCCAGCCAAGGAAGCGAGGAACGAGCGAGGCTGGTAGTCCCTGGTAGCCTTAGGGCCGAATGTTTTGCCGCAGGCAAAATATAAGGCATACGAAAAGGCGTCAGTCATTGTGGAAGTGCTATTTTTTAGTCCCGTAGGGGACTAAAAAATGAACGGACGCAGGACGGCCAGGGCCGCCGGAGGCATACTTGTCGCGTTTGCGAGTCGATTTCAGCCAAGGATGGCTGAAATCAATCACGAGCTTAGCGACACTATCGTTAAGTAATAATGATGGAGCCATCATTTCACGCTCAAATGAGGCCAAAGCCTTAGGTATAAAAATGGGGGAACCCTTTTTTAGGGTTAAAAATTTTTGTAAACAGCATAATGTCCATGTTTTTTCTTCGAATTACACGCTTTATGGAAATATCAGTAGTCGTGTCATGTGTACGATTGAGGCGTCATGGCCTCATTTGGAGGTGTATTCTATTGATGAGGCGTTTCTTGATTTAAGTACGATGCCAGAAACTAGGCATGAGTCATTTTGCCAAGAACTACAAAAAAAAATCCTGAAGCATACCGGAATTCCAACATCCATCGGGATTGGAAAAACCAAAACATTGGCAAAAGTGGCCAATCATCTGGGTAAAAAGGTATTTAAAACGCCTGTATTTAATATCATGAACCAGATGGATTTACTAAAAAATATTGCAATAGGCGACGTCTGGGGGATTGGTCGACAATGGGATAAAAAATTGGTTGCTCAAGGTATTTACACCGCCCACGATTTGAGCGCCATGAATCCCCATTTGTTAAAAAAGCAATTTAATGTGGTGCTGATGCGAACCGCTATGGAGTTAAGCGGCATTGCTTGTGGGGGTTTAGAAGAGGATACTTTGAAACAAAGTATTATGTCCTCTAAATCATTTGGAGCGATGCAGACTGAATTTTCAGCGCTGGCACAGGCAGTAAGCAGTCATTGCGCGCGTGCTGTAGAGAAAATGCGTCTTCAACGACTGGTAGTAAAAAGCATGTACATTTTTGTGCATACCAATCGTTTTCGTCAAGACCTAGCCCAACATTTTCAATCTATTGAGGTTCGCTTAGTGAATCCAACGGATGATTTACGACTCATCACAAAATGGGCAAAACGCTGTTTGCGTCAGATTTATAAATCAGGCTTTTATTATAAAAAAGTTGGGGTGTGTCTTCAGGACTTAATTTCTAAAGATCAATGCCAATTAGATCTGTTTCATCAGCCTTGTGAAGAACAGTTACAACATACAGAAAAACTCATGGGGATTTTTGATAAAATTAATCAAAAATATGGACGCAGCACCATTCGCTTAGCGGCTGAAGGATATTCAAAGCCTTGGGCAATGCGTTCTGAATTAAAATCTCCAGCCTATACGTCATGCTGGTCTGAAGTGCCGCGCGTTCGCGTGTATTAGTCGTGTTGATAAAAATAAGAAATATCTTACACGGTATTACATAGCTTGCTGCTGGCCAATACTCATAATCTTTCTATAATAAGAACGTTTGGCGCAGCTTCAATCGACAGGATGTCGAACTTGAGCCGATAATGGCATTAAGGTGTATTGACGCTGTGCACAAGCACGATCCTGCATTTTCTATCATATTTTTTATTTCAAAAAAATTTTAATAAAAATTCAAGCTTAATTTTTCAATTATTCAATAAGTTACTTTCCCCCCTTTGTTTTGATTTGTTATTTGATCAGTGTGTTTCTTATATGATCTATTGTATTATAAAAATCGCTTTGGTAGGATGGCACCCGATGGATCACAAACTGTTTTTCACTTAATTAAAGGAATATCTTATGCCATTACCTCTATTAATTCCCCTAGCTATTGCCGCTGCATCTTATTCAACCGGAACTTTAGTCGCTACAGCTGCCACTGTTGGTACAGTCACTGGCGTTACTGGCGGCTTTTTGGGTTGGTATTTTACCCAAAATGAAAAAACAAATGATGAGAATGAGAAAGCAAAGGAGCGAATCAATAAAGCTAAAAAAGCCGTTGATCATGTAGCATCAAAGGTTAACGATTTAAAAGAAAAGATTAATCAGGAACATGGGAAGAAGACAGATCTTGTACATGAGCTGAAGGAATTTAAAACAGATGCAAAAGAAACTAAAGAGAAATTAGATAATAATAAAAATGCATTAGGGCAAGTTAAAACAGTGCTCACTGATCAATCGGTAAAACTTGAAGAATACCTTAAAGAAATTACGTCATTAAAATCAAAACTTGAAGAAGCTCAAAAGTCTCTGGGAACCAAGAATGCTGAAATTTTAAAAAATCA
>CAJCIZ010000032.1 GCA_903970525.1 Myxococcales bacterium
GATTCCCGCCTACGCGGGAATGACAGATATCTTCAGCTTAATACCTTTTCTGCTACCAAAGCTTTCTTCGCTTCATCCGCTCTTCTCAACATTTCACCTGCTAAGGTGACATAAGCCACCGCACCTTGTGATTTTTCATCATACGAAATCACTGGCATGCCATGACTAGGCGCTTCTGCTAATCTCACATTGCGCGGAATCACGGTACGATAAACGCGATCGGGAAAATGCTGCAATAATTGCGCCGACACATCTAAGGCCAAGCGATTACGACCATCATACATCGTGCGTAACAAGCCTTCGATTTGCAAAGCAGGATTAACAGTACTTTGAATTTGTTCTATGGTATTTAAGAGCGCTGTTAATCCTTCTAATGCAAAATATTCACACTGGATGGGAATTAAAACAGAATCCGCCGCCACCAAAGCATTCAACGTCAAAACATTTAATGACGGTGGGCAATCAATCAAAACATAATCATATTGTTCAATCACGGGGGCTAACGCTTGTTTCAAACGCTGCTCGCGTTGCGCAGTTTGCATCAGTTGTACTTCCGCCACAATTAACTCATGGTCAGTGCCTAATAAATCATAGCCTGCTTGTGTTGTCACAACAGCAGCTGAGAGTTCAATTTCATTTAAAATAACCTGTTGCGTCAAACCACTCAGCGTATCTTTATTCACACCGCTACCCACGGTGGCATTGCCTTGTGGATCTAAATCTACCAACAATACTTTTCGTTTCATACGTGCAAAAGAAGCAGCCAAGTTAATGCTCGTAGTTGTTTTGCCTACGCCACCTTTTTGATTGACAACTGCGATTGTTTTTCCCATGGCTACCCTCTTATTTCCTTTGAATACAAACTAAATGCCGCTCAGCAGTCAGTCCTTGAATAATTAACTTATGCACCCCTAACACCATGAAATCTTTTGGAATATCTTGAATCTCTTCTTCAGGATACGTTCCTTTCATCGCCAAAAATTGACCGCCGTCTGCTATCAAATGTTGGGTGTTTGCTAACATTACCGCAATCGCACTAAAAGCGCGAGAGACTATGCTATCAAACCCTTCTTTTTGTCCTTGAAAATCCTCACAACGCGCGTGCACCACTTGCACATTTTTCAAGCCCAATGCTGCAATGACTTGAATTAAAAAACGCGTTTTTTTGCTATTGCTGTCTAATAGTACAAATTCTTTCTCTGGATGTATTAAAGCCAGGGGAATGCCCGGCAAGCCCGCGCCTGTCCCTACATCTAAAATGCGGGTCCCCTGTAAATGGGGCGAAATCGCTAAGCTATCTAAGATATGCAAATAGACCATGTCTTTTGGATCAGTGATAGCGGTTAAATTAAAAACTTTGTTCCAACGTTGTAATAAATCTAGAAATTGGACGAGATGGTGTTGTATTTCGGGCGTAAGGCGGTAAGCATTATCTGTTAAAGCTCGGGATAAGAGGCTTTCGATTTGGTTAGACATTGTTATAACTCGATGTTGGCGTTAATGCATTTACGCTTTTTCAAATGCACCAACAACAACGAAATTGCAGCTGGCGTCACGCCTGGAACACGCGATGCCATCCCCAAGGTTGTCGGCTTTACCGTTTTTAATTTTTGCCGAACTTCCGTCGACAACCCAATCACTTCATCGTAATTCAACTGCACCGGTAATTTTAATTCTTCATTGCGTCGCTGACGGGCAATTTCTTCTTCTTGTCTTGTAATGTAACCCGCATATTTCGTTTGAATTTCAACTTGTTCTGCGACTTTATCATCTTGTGCACCAGGACCTATGTCTGGCAGTGTCATTAAATCTTGATAAGAGACTTCTGGGCGTCTGAGTAATTCTTCCAGATGGTATTCACGCGCAAGTGATTGTTTGAGTAATGCTTCTGCTGCTGTGCCTAATGTTGTTTCAGGTCGCACCCAGGTTTTGCGTAAGCGTAGTTTTTCACTGTCTATGGCTTCTTGTTTTATCACAAACTGTTGCCATTGTGCCTCACCGACTAATCCCAACTCACGACCTTTTGCCGTCAAACGCAAATCAGCATTATCTTCGCGTAATAACAAACGATATTCCGCGCGACTGGTAAACATGCGATAAGGCTCTTGTGTGCCGCGTGTAATTAAGTCATCAATCAAAACACCGATATACGCTTCGTCACGCCGCGGCGTCCACGCTTCTTTGTCTTGTGTGAATAAAGCTGCGTTCATGCCGGCAATTAAGCCTTGCGCAGCGGCTTCTTCATATCCCGTTGTGCCATTAATTTGTCCTGCTAAAAATAAGCCGGATATATATTTAGTTTCAAGCGACGGTTTTAAATCACGCGGATCAAAGAAATCATATTCGATAGCGTAACCTGGTCGTGTGATATGCGCATTTTCAAAACCGCGCATACTGCGCACAAACTCTAATTGCACGGCGAAAGGTAAGCTGGTTGAAATACCATTCGGATAAATTTCATGTGTCGTTAAGCCTTCAGGCTCTACAAATATTTGATGAGAATTTTTATCCGCAAAACGCATGATTTTATCTTCAATCGACGGACAATATCGCGGCCCTATACCTTCTATCACACCGGTATACATAGGTGATTCAGATAAACCATTGCGAATTAAATCGTGGGTTCTTTCATTGGTGTGAGTAATGTAACAAGGGATTTGGCGCGGATGTTCGGCAACATTTCCCATAAAAGAAAATACCGGTGTCGGTGTATCGCCGTCTTGTTTTTCCATCACAGAAAAATCTATGCTACGCCCATCGAGGCGCGGCGGTGTTCCTGTTTTCAAACGCCCTACCCGTAACGGTAATTCTCGCAAACGTTGGCCCAAGGTTTTTGCGGGCGGATCGCCTGCGCGCCCCCCTTCATAATGATTCAACCCTATGTGAATTTTGCCAGACAGAAATGTACCGGCTGTTAAGACCACTGTTTTTGCTTTAAAGCACAAGCCCATTTGGGTTTGAACACCGGTCACACGCTCTTGTTCAACGAGAATATCATCCACCGCTTGTTGAAAGATTAATAGATTGGGCTGGCTTTCTAAGACTTGTCGAATTGCTTGTCTGTATAACACACGATCTGCTTGCGCGCGTGTTGCGCGTACCGCCGGACCTTTGCTGGCATTTAAAATGCGAAACTGAATGCCCGCTTGATCAATTGCTCTTGCCATGATGCCACCTAAGGCATCAATTTCTTTGACCAAGTGTCCTTTGCCTATGCCGCCTATCGCTGGATTACAGGACATTTGCCCCAAGGTCTCGACATTATGCGTCAACAATAGCGTTTTAGCCCCCATGCGCGCAGACGCCAAAGCCGCTTCGGTCCCGGCATGGCCGCCGCCAACTATAATGACATCAAAGGTTTCGTGTAAATTCAGCATGGGGTTTTACATTTTCAGTTAAAAAGGTTTGCCATTGTACTTGAATTGGACACGATTAAAAAGGTTGTCGTCATCTACCTTGCCTCCCTGTATATTTTATAGTTCATGAACATTTTTACGGAGGGTCTCATGCGCCAATGGATTGCAGGAATAATGGTATTAATGGGCTTATGTTTATTTGTTAACAAGGCCACAGCAGTAGAGACAGCTCTGTCTAAGATGACCCTCACAAGTTCCGCGACCCAGAGTCAAGGAACCATGCCTGTTCTCTATACCTGTGACGGGAAGGACATGAATCCCCAGCTAGCTTGGCAGGGCGCGCCCGATAAAACACAAGCCTTCGCCTTGATCATGGCCGACCCAGATGCGCCTAGCGGCACATTTTATCATTGGGTTCTCTATAACATCCCCAAAGGCACAACTGAATTGACTGAAAATATAGAAACCCTACCCGCAGGAACAATTGCCGGAACAAATAGCGCTGGGAAGGCGCAATACAAGGGACCTTGTCCGCCAAAAGGGCCTATTCATCATTATATTTTTACTTTGTATGCACTGGATGCCCCATTGCAATTAGCGGATGGTGCGGATGCGAAAACCGTGATGGCGGCGGTAAAAGGACACACTTTAGAGCAAGCACAGTTTACTGCTATTTTTGGGCGGTGATTAAAATAGAGCCACCAACGCGGCAATCTAAGCGGGGGGTTGTGCCTTTTCGCGCGGAGCTTGCGAGCACGAAAAAATTTTTCCCCTGGCGGGACCTCCGTCATTATTA
>CAJCIZ010000033.1 GCA_903970525.1 Myxococcales bacterium
ATTACGTGCGTAGTGCCATTACGCTAAGGTGTTTTCAACTCGTAGCGAATATTTCCTGCCTGCGTTAATGACAACCGATGCGAAGAAACAGGTGGCCTTGAAATGTAACGGCACAAGCGGTATTTCTGTATGCTTAATCTATGAAAATATAAAGATATAAACCGCAGACCGTATGGAATTCATACTTATTTCATACTATGATAGAGTATGATGAAAGTATGAATTTATGGAGGTGCACCATGAGTATGGCAAAAGTGGCTGTTTCAATCGATGATAAACAGCTAAAAAAATTGATTTTTATGTGAAGAAGAAGATTTTTAAAAATCGCAGTCAAGCGTTTCAACAATCCATTAGTCTTACGCTAGAACATTTGGAGCATGACAGATTAGCAAAGGAGTGCGCCAAATTAGAAGTTTCTTTTGAGCAAGACATGGCGGATGCTGGATTAGATGAGGACTTAGCATCATGGCCAAAATATTAAGAGGCGATATTGCGTGGGCTGACTTAAATCCTACACAAGGAAGTGAACAAAGTGGCAAGCGTCCTGTCTTAATATTAAGTCATGATGTTTTTAATGAAAAATCAGGAACTGTCATTGCGATTGCATTAACAAGTCAGCCACAAAAAGCGGGCTTTCCTTTGACGCTAGAGTTGAAGGGTAAGCAATATCCCAAGCCTTCATGGGCTAAGATAAGTGAGATTAGAACATTATCAGTTTTACGCTTGGGTAAAAAGATTGGTCAGGTTAGTGCTGAAGAACTTGAATTAATTTTAGAAGGGTTGAATGAAATTATTAATTAACAGTGAATTACATTAATATTACATGGAGCTATTAGCTTTTAACCTGTGGGTCGTGCGTTTGAATCGCACACGACCCATCAACCAATTATTTAGTTATCTCCTTCCTCTCTCAATCTCCTTTAAATCAGGCACGCCACTTATCATCCGTCATTTCTCAGTTAATTTCCTAGATAAAACAATTTAGTACATACAAATATGTAGTTACAAATATGTAGTTACAAAAATGGATTCTATTGGTATAATAAATGAATGGAAGAACGAAGATGCAGTTTGAATGGGATAACAACAAAAATCAGGTGAATAAGAGAAAGCACGGTCTACGCTTTGAAGCGGCATCTTTTATTTTTCAAGATCTTTTCCTCTTAAGTGTTCCTGATAATAGGAATAGCTATCCAGAGGAGCGTTGGCAAAGTCTTGGGCTGATACAAGACATTTTAATACACGTAGCCCATACCATAGGAGAAGATAGCAATGGCGAAGAAATCATCCGTAGTATCTCAGCGAGAGCAGCTACGGCGAGTGAAACCAGGCGATATTATGCTAACCGAAAAGATGAAGAAAGAGATTAAGGCGCTCAAATCACGGAAAATAAATTTAACCGATGAGGATGCTCCTGAAATTACAGCTTGGGAAAAAGGGGTGGTTGGTAAGTTTTATCGACCAGTAAAAAAGCAAAT
Source organism: Myxococcales bacterium (assembly GCA_903970525.1). Lineage (GTDB taxonomy): Bacteria > Pseudomonadota > Gammaproteobacteria > DSM-16500 > DSM-16500 > UBA5158. The sequence goes on from CAJCIZ010000033.1 coordinate 1,479, forward strand.
TACCATTCGAATTGATGCGGATGTGTTGGAATGGTTCAAACATTCTACCAAGAGATACCAGACTTTAATCAACATGGCATGTAGAGAGTACATGTTGCACCATGTGAAATCTCCGAGGCGAGCAAAGCACAAACATGCGTAGCAATTTCTGACGAGCCAGAAAATGGATAATTATTAATAACCTTTGCCCAAGTTATTACCATTCTTACTTCTGTTTTTTAAACAGAATTTCGCGCAAATCAGTTAACTCTTGCCAAGGTAAAGCTATTACTCTCTCGCTTATTCTTCGTTGTCGTGCGACACGACAGACTACATAGGACACATCTTCGCAAGGATACTCATCCATGAATTTTTCGAGATGTCTGCAATCTTTTGCAGAAGGACTTTCTGTCCATTTCACTTCAATGGGTAGGTAGCGATGATTCATATCAATAATATAATCTATTTCTGGTCCATTATGATCACGCCAATATTTCAGCTGGTAACTCGGCGCGTATAATTTTAAATATCGTAGGACTTCCATCCCAACAAATTGTTCAAACAAATCAGCCAATGTTTTTTGAGAAAGACGTCTTCCTTCTTTTGCACATATTCTTTTTACACCCAAATCAAAAAATAAATACTTAGGCGCTTTTGTTAATTTTCTCCGTGTTGACGAATCAGAGAGAGGATAAATTTTATCAGCAATGAGACAATCTTCTAAAATTTGGAAATACTCCATAATTAAATGAACGCCGACGCCAATATCTTGAGATAATTTGGCAAAATTAATAGGCTCTCCTAAAGAAATTGCTGACAATTCTAAGAACTTTGAAAACGTTCCAAGATTTCTTACCAATGCTTCTCGTCTTACCTCTTCTTCTAAATATGTTTCAACATAAGAGATTAAATCTTCTTCTCGATGAGCATTTGTTTTGTCAAAATGTATACCAGGTAAACTTCCAAATAAAAGTAGATCTTCTAAGTTAGGCAAAGAACCATTCATCTCAGGAATTGTCAATGCATCCAAATGCAGCATGACAACTCGACCCGGTAGTAAGTTAATTCCTTCTTTCTTATTCATCTTTAATTTTCTTGCGGAAGAACCGGTCAAGAGAAATTGGGCACGTTCCTCGTCAATAATATACTGGATTGCATCCATCAACGCTGGAACTTTTTGTACTTCATCAATGATGATGAGAGGCATTGTGGTTAATTTGTTTTTTAACCACAATGCCTCAATTTCTGCGCTTAAGCTATCAGGATCACGTTCAAATTGATTGCGCTGTTTTGGGATTGACAAATTAAAGACTAAATCCGCTGTACAAGAATGCTTGATCAGCGTGGTCTTTCCCGTTTGCCGAGGGCCGAGCAATAAAATACTTTTCTGCCGCTCTAAAGTGGCTTGAAGTTTGGGTTCTAATAATCGTGCTTGGTAGTATGCCATTACAATAGGATATCAGAATATTTTGATAATGTATAATATATTCAATGAAAATATTAATGATATCCTAGATTTTCTGAACTATTTTACCATCTTTTCAATAAGATAGCAATATTTAATTTAAATTATCTATACTTATATGTTTTGCAGACGTCAGCTCCAACCATTTAAAACTATTAATTTATTGCAAAGATGGAAAGCGCCGAAAGAACTATCCTAACAAATCATTTGATTTTTTAGGATACGAGTTCAGAGCACGCGGGTGTAAGGCTAAATTAAGCGGTAATATGTTTACTGGTTTTACGCCTGCGGCGAGTAAAACAGCGCTAAAATCGATGCGAGAAACCATTAGGAGTAGCAACCTTAGAAATCGCACACACATGAATATGACCGAAATAGCAGAGTGGTTTAATCCAATCCTTCAAGGCTGGTTAAACTATTATGGTAAATATACACGGTCATCGTTATATGTTATATGGCGACACTTCAATCTCACGCTGGTTTCATGGTCGAAAAGAAAATACAAGTCGCTAAGAAAGAGTAAAGATAGATCTTTTAAATTCATGAGCAGGATTGCTAAAGAAAATTCGGGTCTATTTATACATTGGCGAATAGGAATGGTAGGATCGTTTTTCTGATGGAAGCGGTGTGAATCGAGAGATTCCCGCACCGTTTTGCGAGAGGCTGAAATGCCTTGGTCTACTCTCCACTCAAGCTCTTATTGCAAATAAAAACAATTTTGTCTACCAAATTTGTTGGTATGTATATTGGCGGTTCAATCGCTAACAACAGTTTTAACCAAGAAACCAGTGATATTGATTGTTATATTATTACAACAGCGATACTTCCTGATAACTTGATCCGTCAAATTGAGGCGATGCATAAGGAGTTTTACTTAAGTAATATTCCTTATGCAAAACGAATAGAAATATCTTATATCCCTCAACATGATCTTTTAAATTTTGATCCAAACAATATTAGACCTTACTTTAATGAGGGAAGATTTTATCAAGCACATTACGGAAATAATTTTTTAATCGAACTCTTCGTGCTCAGAGAAAATGGGATATCAATCGCAGGGCCAGATATTAGAGAATTAATTAAAGAAATTTCAACACAAGATTTGCAGCAAGCTATTAAGAATAATTTATATGAATATTGGGAAATAGTCTTAAGTGATTTCTCAAAATTGGGAAGAAGTGACTATCAGACATTTGCAATTTTAACGATGTGCCGGACTCTCTATTCCTTAAAAACAGGCTGCGTAGCCTCAAAAATTGAGGCGGCGAGATGGACGATAAGTCATTACCCTAATTGGAAAGATTTGATTAAGCATGTATTGATCTGGAAACATAACGCCGAATTAAGCAGGCTGGAAGAAACGCAGCGATTTATAAGATTCGTACTCGATATCAGCCGTAGTGATAGGCCTTAATTTATCTCCGCAGGATCTGATTCCAGGCGTTGCTACACCTATTAATTGCCTGGAGCTCTGGGCGTTCCCTTTTGTTCATCAGCTGTGTCGCAATAAGTATTTAACCAAGTTGAAAGCTTATCTTTATCGATCTCGGATTTTTTTTCCTTAAGTTCAATTGCAATTTCCTCCACCGTATTGAGAGTGGAAATAAGATTCTCCAGGGCCGCTTTTTCTTTATTTTTGAAAGAGCTCAATTTGGCGATTAATGCATTATTATTTTCAACAGATATTTCTTTAGCTTCCATTTCACTGGCAGGAATTTTTGTAGTTGAAATTTCTTCGAACTTTAGGAGGGCGTTAATCCTTTCATAGACCGGTGGGGTCCGGTTGATAATACTGTTAATGAGGGAGGCTATATGTTCGTCAGAAGGTTTTTTTTCTTTGGATTTCAAGAAATTAAATAATTTATGCCAACCAAGCTGCTTATCAATGTCTTTTACCAGCATTTTTAGGTCAGATAGCTTAATGCTGCAGTCTCTAACAAATTCGTCTATAAATATTGTGCGTGAACTAAAAATTTCATTATAAGTGTTGTAATGATCATCACGCCAACAGGCAAAACGTGAAAATAATGCCATGCGCTCTTCTTCTGTTAAATCGACAGCATCAAATGTTTTTTTAAGATGCTTAATGTCCTTTTCATCAAAGCGCATTAGCAAATCTTGCTTATCAGATAACATCATTCTATAACTCTCAAGAGCATCTTGACAATTATCGATGGCTTCTAATAATTTCACATTTTGGCGCACATTCATTTTTCTCTCCTGCTAAATCTATCAGTCATCAAGAATGCTTTGGGGAAGAATAGTTTTCTTTATTAACTTCCGCTTGTTCGTTTGAATGCTGTTTAACTTCTGTTGTTAGAGTATTTTGGTTAGCTAAATGCTTACCTATGTGGCTAGTATATCCTTCTTTAAGGACTTTGAAACCCTCTTGGGAGGCTAATTTTTCATCAGCGTCCTTACTGCTTAGATCGTACTTTTTCATTTGGCTTTGAATTTTATCAAAATCTTCACGTATAAAGACATGTTCTGGTTGTAGTGATTTAGCAATGAAGTGACAGAGCTGTATTCTTATTTCTCTGCCATTTTCACCTAGTTTTTCAGCTAGGGCTAGGCAAGAATCAATTAATGGCTTATCAAATTGCGTTTGAGCGTTTGTTTGATACTCTTTTAATAGAGCAGAAACTGTGCCTGGAGCAACATTCACTCCCATCTTAATTTGAGATTCGACTAATTGCCCCCAATTTTTTTGTTTCATGCTCCAATTTTGATTAATATGGAAAATTTGCCCTTCGGTGTTATCAGCTAGATATTTGATAAGCGTTTTCTCATTGTCGAGCTTTCTTGGTGATCCGTTTTGATCGACAGCAAGCGAAAGAGAATCAATGTTTGATTGTATACCAGGATTATGATTTTCAAAGCCATGCTGAATGGGATTAAACGCAACAGTTTTAGTTAATTCTTTTTCATTTTTTAATACCGGAATTACATATGTTTCTAGAGGAATGAATTCGTTCGCTGGAGAAATTCTGTATTCAGCTTTTACTTGATGTTGTAAAGAAAGGTTGAAATCACCCCAAGCATTCTTCCAAAAGTTTGGCTTTTTTAATGTGGTTGTTTGAGAATTATTTTTTTCTTCTGGTAGGATAATGCTTTCAGAAGGCGTCATATTTGCCCTAAATGTAACTTGAGTGTCGAGAGGGGTGTTATTTTTTCCTGGTACTGGTTTTACTGAAAGATATTGATCTGTTGTATTTTCTTCATCAATTACAGTATTGCCTAATGCTAAGCTTTCCATTATTTCTTGACGTGTGAGAGTTAATTGTTTGGTAGCTATCACATGGGGGAAATTTTCTGGATTTTTAGTTTGTGGGGTTTGATATTGATCACTTGGTATGATTTTTCCACCAGATGTTTTTCCTAAATTTATTTGATCCTTAGCAACGCATTCGTTCATCCATCCCCAGTTACATACTTTTAGCTTTATAATGGAGGGTTTTGCTGCGGAATTTCGTCTAACAGTTTGGTTTGTTCTTTCATCTAATCGTAAGACAATACTATTACCTTCTATTTTTGTGGTGTCTCTTAAATTCATTGCTAGAGTTTCTGATATATTATTTTTTTCAACTACGATTTTCCAGGCGGGCGAAAGAGGCTCCCTTCCTGCGGTATCAGTACGATTTAGCTGGCCAGCAATATAACATTCGTATGCGTTACCTGCGCCAAAGTGGCTAAGATCGTAATTTGCTTCAATATATTTTCTAATAGTATCTCGTACGCTAATTTCTTTAGCTTTAGCGTCGTCTTGTTCTGCGTTTGATGTATTAATAATTAAATCTTTGGGAAGGCGATGTAATAGTAGCGTTACTAAATTTTCAACCATTTTAATATAGCCATTCGGTTTGTAAGTGTTTACTTCTTCAAACACTTCTTTTGGAAGGCTACTATATTCTTTATTAGATATAGTAATTAACAAGCCGTCGTTATCTTTACCAACAACAGGGAAGTCGACAGTCTTCAACGTTTTCTCTTCTGGAACTGATGCTAAATTGCCAGTAGCAGAAGGTCGGTTTAATGACATATATTACTACCTGATTATTAATGTATTCAGAGGGCTATGAGTTTAGTATAGCGTATATCAAACGTTATTGTTGGGAGAGGGGAGGTTAGAATGAATGTTAACTTCCTGACTATAAATATTTTTACTTTGCCATATTAAAATCTATAGAGCCTTTATTGATTTAAGATTTCCGAGAGAATAAATTGCGACAGCATATCGTAAGTGTATGCTTGGCGCATCAAAAGCATTGCGTAAAAATCATCCTGACAATTAAATTTAGTGATGGTTGAGCAGAGTGAAATGGATTGCTCAGTCTGTTAACTAATTACGTAACTACGCAGCTTCCTTATGATATAGAAAAGATAAAATAAACTCAGTCACATATTTTAAGATTTCTTTAAGCGTTCATAGAATTCTTGAAAGCCTGGTAGGTTTTGCAATTTGTTAAATAGAACTAAAGTTCTTTTGTTTGGAGAGTAGACCAAGGCATTTCAGCCTCAGCCTCTCGCAAAACGGTGCAGGAATCTCTCGACTCACACCGCTTCCATTAGAAAAACGATCCTACCATTAGATCGGAAGAGCACACGTCTG
>CAJCIZ010000034.1 GCA_903970525.1 Myxococcales bacterium
ATTACGTGAAGGGATTACTGCAACCGATTTGGTGCTCGTCTTAACGAATCTATTACGTAAGAAAGGTGTGGTTGGAAAATTTGTAGAATTTTATGGGCCCGGTCTAGAAGATCTCTCCGTTGCGGATCGTGCGACGATAGGGAATATGGCGCCAGAATATGGTGCAACTTGCGGGTTTTTCCCTATTGATGCTGTAACGCTAGACTATTTACGCTTAACTAATCGTGATACGCAAACTGTTGCACTAGTCGAACAATATGCGAAAGCGCAAGGACTTTGGCATGATGCACAACATGCAGACCCTGTGTTCACAGATCTTTTAGAATTAGATTTAGCATCCATTCAACCGTGTTTGGCAGGCCCAAAACGTCCACAAGATCGTGTTGAATTACCTGATCTCTCTGCGACATTTGATAAATTTCTAGTAGAGCAAAAACGCGGTGATGAAAAAACAAAATCTTTTTCAACGGAAGATAATTTTTCACTCCATCATGGCGATGTTGTCATAGCGGCTATTACGAGTTGCACAAATACTTCTAATCCTAGCGTATTAATTGGCGCAGGATTGTTGGCGAAAAAAGCCATAGAAAAAGGACTGACGCGAAAGCCATGGGTCAAAACTTCTTTTGCGCCTGGTTCACAAGTGGTGACGCGATATTTAGAAGAAACCGGATTACAAAAATATCTTGATCAAGTGGGTTTCACCTTAGTAGGTTATGGTTGCACAACCTGTATTGGTAACTCAGGCCCATTACCTGACAAAATTGCTAAAGCGATCACGCAGCATGATTTAACAGTGTCTGCTGTATTATCCGGCAATCGTAATTTTGAAGGCCGTATTCATCCGCAAGTCAAAGCGAATTGGTTAGCTTCACCACCATTGGTTGTCGCATTTGCACTGACGGGTAAAATTGGTGTGAACTTATTGAATGAAGCGATTGGCAATGATCAAGCAGGTTCACCTGTTTATTTAAAAGATATCTGGCCAAGCAATGCTGAAATCGCTCAACAAATGTTGAAGATCACAGATAAAATGTTTAATGAAACGTATGCACATATTTTTGAGGGATCTGCTGAATGGCGCGCGATGAAAATTCCTGCATCAAAAACCTATGCATGGCAGGATGATTCGACTTATATTCAACATCCTCCCTTCTTTGATGATATGCAACTTGAGCCAGGAAAAATATCAGATATTAAAGGTGCAAGAGTGTTAGCGTTATTAGGCGACAGTATCACTACAGACCATATTTCACCGGCGGGATCATTTAAGCAAGACAGCCCAGCTGGCAAATATTTAATGGAAAAGGGAATTGCTCCAAAAGATTTTAATTCTTATGGCTCCCGCCGTGGTAATCATGAAGTCATGATGCGTGGAACTTTTGCTAATATTCGTATACGCAATGAAATGGTACCCAATGTCGAAGGTGGATTTACTAAACATTTCCCCAGCCAGGAAGTATTATCCATTTATGATGCTGCAATGCGTTATAAAAATGAACATGTGCCATTGGTTGTGATTGCGGGACAAGAATATGGTACGGGTTCTTCTCGTGATTGGGCAGCAAAAGGACCTAAATTATTAGGGGTGTCTGCTGTAATCGCTGAAAGTTTTGAACGTATTCATCGTTCGAATTTAATTGGGATGGGCATACTGCCGTTAGAATTTACAGATGGTATGACGCGTAAATCATTAAAACTCACCGGCACAGAAAAAATTGATATCGTGGGTTTAACAGAACAATTGAAGCCGCGCATGACGATCAAAGCGATTATTCATAGAGAAGATGGTACGCAAACAGAAATTAAATTGTTTGCACGCATTGATACGTTGAATGAATTAGATTATTACAAGCATGGTGGTATTTTGCAGCATGTGATTCGAGGGATGTTGTAGGATGACTGGGGTCCCGTCACTGGGAAAATTTTTTCGTGCTCGCAAGCTGCGCGCGAAAGGAAATTTTCCCAGTGCCACCCCGTATTTATATTATAAGCAACACATTGTTAACTATAGAGTGATAATATGCTTTTAAGCACACTTTCTGCAGAGATCAGCCAGCTCATCACACAACTCCGTGTGAACACACCGCTACTTTTAGAAATTATTGGTGTCATGTATCTGATTCAGTTTGCGAATTGGATAATAGGGTATCGCTTAAATTATTTAGGTATTTATCCACGTTCATGGCACGGTTTAATTGGTATTCCATTTTCGCCTTTTTTACATGGCAGTTTTAATCATATCTTTTTTAATTCTATTCCTTTATTTGTTCTCGCCAGTTTTGTTTTATTAAGTGGCTGGACTATTTTTATAGAAGTCAGTGTGATTATCATTGTCTTAGGTGGTCTCGCTACTTGGTGCATGGGACGAAAAGGGCTACATGTAGGCGCCAGTGGCGTCATCATGGGATATTGGTCATATCTATTAATGAATGCTTATCATCAAGGGACATGGCTATCTATCGTTCTAGGGGTTGTTTGTATTTATTATTTTGGTGGACTCTTATTTCATTTATTTCCCAAAGCAGAAAAATCTTCATGGGAGGGTCATGTTTTTGGCTTTCTCGCAGGCTTGGCCGCAGCGTATCTTGTGCCCTTGATTCCTTTGTATTTTCACAGTGGCGTACCGCAATAAGCGAGTCTAATCAGGAACATCAGATTCCTGTGGATCCAATGAAAATCACCTATAATTAAAGAGATACACCTCTGTGGAGTAATGGTGATATGCCTAATGGTAATAAGAAGCCTAAAGTCGTTCCTGATTTTTTCGAGCCGCGCTCTTCAACGTTGCGGGATGAAAAAGAAATGCCAGCTGAAATTCGTTATGTCATTTTGCGGGGTGATCCCAAGAATTCCCTAGCGTCAGATAAGGAAAATGATGACGTTAAGAGCGCCGATCAGAATACTTTTAGTAACACGCCGCTAGATCGTTTTTTTAAAGTAGAGAAAGAAGCATTTGATTATGCTAAAACTATTTTTAGTCAGCATCCGTTTTGTATTTTTCAGTTGTTTATTCCGAGAGATCCCAGCACGGATCATTCACTATTGAAAATCATGGATTTTGTCACCGGTGCAAAAAGTTATTCACAGACAGATGATTTTGACAGTGGAGAAGATGTCTTAAACATAGTACGCCCAGCAAGAAATCCATCGCCCAAGTAATATCTCCGCACTTGTCTATTCTTAAGAAATTATTCATAATATTAAGTCATATACTTTGGAGAGAAATGAGTAATGACAAAAAATCTGATTAATGAATATTACGATGCTTTCAATCGTCAAGATATGAAAACTTTTTTAAATTGCTTAAGCGATGATGTTGTTCACGATATCAACCAAGGTGCTAGCCAGCACGGCAAAGAAGCGTTTACTACGTTCATGCAACACATGAATCGTTGTTACAAAGAAACCGTTAAAAATTTAGTGATCATGGTCAGTGAAGATGGTGCATCTGCGGCTGCAGAATTCACGATAGAGGGTACTTATCTTGCGACAGATTCTGGGTTGCCAGAAGCGAAAGGACAGCATTACAGTTTACCTGTCGGCGCTTTTTTCAGAATTAAAAATAATAAAATTACACGCGTGACAAATTATTATAATTTAAATGATTGGTTGCAGCAGGTAAAAAAATAAATGGACGGAAACATTAAAATAATGCGCGTCAAAGGCGCAGGTGTTATTCCCTATATACCTGAATTGGCGAAGCTGAGGATAGAAATTTTTCATGCCTATCCTTATTTATATGTGGGTGACATAGAGAATGAAGAAAAATATTTACAAACCTATGTGCAATGTTCTGAGAGTGTTGCAGTCCTTGCTCTTCATCATGGCCAAGTGATTGGTGCTTCTACGGCAATCCCATTGGAGTTTGAAACGATAGAAGTTCAAAAACCATTTTTAGAGCGCGATATTGCGATTAAAACGGTTTTTTATTTTGGAGAATCAGTATTAAAGCCAGACTATCGTGGGCAAGGTGTGTATAGACATTTCTTTACAGAACGTGAAGTAGCAGCCAAAGAATATGGCTGTCAAACAGCAGCTTTCGCAGCTGTTGAAAGAGAGATGAATGATCCTAGAAAGCCCAAAGATTATGTTCCTTTAGATACTGTTTGGAAGCATTTTGGGTATGTGAAACACCCTGAACTTTGCACCCATTTTGAATGGAAAGAAATCGGTGAAGCGTCGCGATCCAAAAAACCTTTGATCTTTTGGTTGAAAAATTTATGATAAAAATTTCATGTTGCCAATATCAAGTTGAAAAGTTGGCTGATTGGCAAAGTTATACGAACAAAATAGAATCTTTAGTGCTGCGCGCTAAGCAAAACCATTCTCATGTTCTCATGTTGCCTGAGTATGCAGGGTTAGAAAGTATCTGTGGTCATTTTAGCAATGATGCAAAACTGTTTGCAGCTATGCAAAGTGTCATTTCGACTTTTATAGCTTTTTATCAAGCATTGGCTGAACGCAATCAAATGTATATTTTGCCTGGAACACTGATGCAAGAAGTTTCACCCAGAAAATACGTGAATCGGGCCTATTTTTTTAGCCCAGATGGCTCATATGGTTATCAAGATAAATTACAACTGATTGAGTATGAGAAAAACAGTGGATTATTCAGCAAGGGAGAAAATCAAAAAATATTTGATACTTCTTTCGGTAAAGTTGGAATAGCAATTTGCTACGACAGTGAATTTCCCGAGATTGTGAGATCGCTTGTAAAAAACGGAGCAAATATCATATTAGTCCCTAGCTACACTACCACCTTAGCGGGTTACCATAGAGTATTTCTTTCTTGCCGCGCACGTGCTATTGAAAATCAATGCTATGTTGCGATATCTTATATGATCAATTCAGTAGATCTCAGCGATGAAACAGATATGACAGTGGGGCAAGCTGCTATCTTGGGTCCTGCAGATATAGGGTTTCCTGATGATGGTATTATTGCGCAAGGTCAACTGAACGAAGTGATGATGATCACGGGAGAAGTTTCGCTTGAAAAACTAGAAAAAGTGCGTCAAGAAGGCCACGTGCATAATTATTTTGATTCAAAAAAATATTATTAAATCTTTATGTCCACACTCTTCCCTGCTGTAGCTCCAACACGTGCGCCAGGTAAAATAATTCCAACTAAATTCAAGGGATCTACTGCAGCGATAGTGATTTTATGTTCTTGTGAAACTGTTTTGCGCATCGCACGCAACGAATCCACTGCATAAGCTAATGCAAACTGTTCACCTAAAAATCCCGTCACAAATCTCCCACCGCGGATTTCTCCCCTGTCTTCTAACCGTCTGTAAGCCAGTAACAAATCACGCCAGCGCGGAATATTTTTTTCACGTTGCAATACATCTCTAAACACAACACCATAACGATTAAGCAACATCCAACAGACTGCTTCTAAGTGTTTTGCAGTATCGACATTTTCATGTGGTTGTAGCAGAGACCATCGACCCGAGCTAAAACGTGGGATACGTCGTCTCGAATTTTTTAGCAAGCGGCGACGTGGATCAATGAGGGCGCGCATATTATCAAATCCATCACCAGTAATCATGCCGGCTGCAGCGAGCTCCCATAATCCTGTTTCAACTTCTGCTTTTAAGCGATCCACGCCTTTTACAATATCCACAAAAAATGATGCGCCGCGCTCTTTCAGATAGTGATAAATCAAATTTGCGGGATGGCTTAAAATAGCTAAATTAGATTCAGTTGTGGCGAAATGATGCTGCGGCATCCAATCAGATTCTTCACGCACAAAAAAAGTAATAGGCGCAACACTGGTCGGCATAATACGTTTTTGTTTAGTAGAGGGTTCTTCGCCTTCTGTTGCATTCAGTGCAGAATGAAGTGAAAATCTTCCCCAGCCGATCACACCCGTTAAACACAGTTTATCAATATATTGTGAATCATAGTTTTTAATACGTTTCTCTAAAATTTGACTTTCCCAGGCATTGGCGGGAATTTCAAATCCTTG
>CAJCIZ010000035.1 GCA_903970525.1 Myxococcales bacterium
ATTGATTTTTAAGTTATTTCCTAGGTTCTCTCAAATTCGTGGGGTTACAGTGGGGTTTTATGTCAAAAACGCACCCCAATTATTCAATGGCTGATACCCTAACCTCAAAGAATTATCTGGTATCCATTTACCGTAAGTTCGCATTACCATCTCAGTATCCACATGTCCCATCTGATTAGCCACCCACATAATATTCTCACCAGCAGATAACATCATTGATGCAAATGTATGTCGGGTTTGGTAAGGATTGCGATAACGAACGCCTGCACGTTTTAGTGCATGTATCCATGCTGTGCGCCGAATTTGATGATCAGTCTCCCAAGCTTGATTGGTTCTAGGGTTGTGAAAAACGTATTTCATTTCTTTGTAGGTATGTTCTTTCTGAGCAAGTAAAGCCTCCATTGCAGGCGCAAGCAACATTACTTCTCGCTCCCCGGCTTCTGTTTTTGTGCCTTTAATTTTTTTTCTGACCATGGCGCGAGAAACCGATACAATGCCATGTTGAAAATCAATGTCGCGCCATTCTAAAGCTAATAATTCGGAAGTACGTAGCCCAGTAAAAAATGCAAATTGAAATAAATTTTTAATTTGAGGGTGATGAGCAGCTTCTAAGATAGCATTTATCTCATCACGATTAAATGGATCAACCTTAAAATCACTTTTCATCGATTCTTTATTCAAGAGCTTTGTAATAGCAATACTATTAAGAGGGTTAGTTTTAATATATTCATCATTTAAAGCTTGATCTATAATTGCTCTTAAAGGAATTAATAGATTACTGACGGTCTTAACAGTTACATTTAATCCTTTGAGCCACTGCCTAATAATAGCAGGCTTCAAATCCTGAATATCAATCATGCCAAAATACGGGATCAAATGATGATCGCAAATCCGTTTATACCCTATGTAAGTGCTGTACTCGCAAGATGCTTTTACTTCATCAACAAACACATTTAACATTTCTCCTATAGTCAATTTAGAAGGTATATGGCCAAATTTACGTGCAAGTTTTGATTCAGGAAAATAATCTGCGTAAGAAAATGTTCCTCTTTCAATTGCATTGATAATTTCACTGCGTAGGCGAGTTGCAAATTTGACATTGGTTGGATTTGGTTCAAGTTTTAATGTTTCGCGACATTGAATACCTTGATAGTAAAATTGAATGCGTACCGACACCCTGCCTGATTTCAACTGTCTTAATTCTACGCCTGGTGGAGTCTTTGAAGTGTTCCCTGGTTGCCGCTTACTACCCATTTTTCCACCTCTAACAAATTAACCCATAAATTACCATCTGGCCCCAATCGACAATGCAAACCATCAAGCCACATACCGCGCTTGCGTTTAGCATGTACTGCATGTGTTGTGTCGCCAGAGATCTCGCAATACCGTTTTAATTTGACCCACTTGATCATTTAAATACCCTCCGTGATTTTAAAAAGAAACGTGGTCTGATAATATCGTCAGGCTACAGTAGACGATGTAACACAATGCGTTTTATTAATTTAAACATATCGTGTTACTGTTTTCAACTCATTTTATATGTTTTAAATCGACAACAGCAAAAGAATAATGATTTATTCAAATTTTTTTGTTAAAAATAATCAATTAGATTTAACTAACGAGGTACACTATGAATCTCTTGACTCAAATAGAACAACTATCAAAAAACTGTTTGTTTTTCGATAACCGTGATGTGTGGCTTGATGGATTAAACGATGAAATAAAGGCACTGTTCATTCAAGGTGACCAGCTTAAGCTTAGAGAAATAATCGCAGCCCAAAAACTTTTTGCAGACACTGTTGAAGTCGTACAGATTCATGACTGAACGAAAAAAATTGGTGTTAATTGGTTCAGGCATAAAAACTTTATCTCATCTTACCGAGGAAGCAAAGACTTATATTCAAAAAGCCGATGTGGTTTTATATTTGCTTAATGAACCCATTCTTGAAAAATACCTTCAACAACAGAATGTAAACGCTATCTCACTGGAACCACATTATTTTAAACATCGAAATCGAAGTGATGCCTATAATGAAATTTCAAAATTTATATTATCTCAAACGATCGACAATCAATTTGTAGCCGTTGTATTGTATGGACATCCAACTATCTTTGCTACACCTGGTTTAACTGCGATAAAAGAAGCCAAGCAAAAAGGAATGCAAACCCTAATTATTCCGGGGATTTCTTCTGAAGATTGTTTATTTGCTGATTTAGAAATTAATCCAGGAAACGTTGGGTATCTATCAATAGAGGCGACGGAGTTTTTGCTAAAAAAGAGAAATATTGATATTTATAGCCATGTCGTGATTTGGCAAATTGCAATGATAGGTAGCCTAACCCATGCTCCATGCAAAGATGCTAGTAAAGTGCTAGCCTTATTTCGAGACAAACTATTAAATTTTTACGATCTTGATTACAAAGTGACTTTATACGAGGCAGCCATCTACCCTGGTATTACCCCAAAAATTATGACCTTTTTACTAAAAGATATTTTGACAATCAATTTTTCCACACTCTCGACACT
>CAJCIZ010000036.1 GCA_903970525.1 Myxococcales bacterium
AAATATGGCCTGGTTGTAACAGTCGAATGAATAAAGAAAAAATTGCCCAAGACGGACACGAAACACTAAAAGAGTTCTTCGATCAATTCGGCCCCAACGATATCTATAAACAAATATTCTTGGAAGAACTCTTCAAGTTCATCTACGAAGAATTCTATGGAGTAAAAATCCCCGACTCGGAAGCCGGGGATAAAAATTAATCGTCGCAATTTTCGTCGCACTGATCGTCCAAAGGACAATAACAAGTGCCATCACAGAATTGATACCAACAACCCTGCGGAACACACCAGTACAACCAACAACCTAAACGATTGCACCAGCGAGAGTGCGACCAACCACACCAACCATTACGGAAACAACAATGTCCGTATCGGCGACCTCTATAAACATTCCCGCACTGATGAGTTACATTATGATTGTGATTGTAATGTGCATTGTGCGTATGATGTCCGCCGCCACTATGCCCATGTCCACTAGAACCATGACCGCTATGATGAGGATTACTCATTTTTTTATTCTCCAATTAAAGAAATTAACTTATAGAAGCATTGTAATACAAAATATTTGTTAATCAATCCTTCTTCTTCCGCTTGTGCAGTCTCTCTTTAAATTCATCTTTTAGCTTATCTTTTGACTCTTCAGTTTTAGTCTCTTGGACAATATCCAATGGCTTCTCGTTTTTGCGCTGCTGATTTAACCATCTTTTGAAATCATGCAAAGAAAAACTAGGCTCTTGACCATTATCATCATCATCAAATGTAAATTTACCCATAATATTTATCCACGGTGGTCGCCGCCGGGATCTAACCTCGTATTGGCAACATTGTCTCCTCCACTAAAAGTAGGTATCACTTTTCTGCGAACTTTAATTGCATCAAAATTCCGATAATCACGCCTCTCGGCAAATGAGGGGGGATTACTGCCGGGACTATTAGAGAATTTATAATCAGGAACATTCCTTGGTATCATTCCCTTTTTAGGCAGTAGTCTATTCTTCAAGCCTTTGGGAGAACCGGGGTCTTGAACCCGAAAATCCCCCAGCCCTGGAAGACTTCCCTCGTTTCGCCACTCTTGAAAATTTCTCATCGGAAAAAGTTCCCTACTTCCATATCATTTATATATGGCACAGTCTTATATTCTAATCCAGACGAAAAATTAGCAACCTTAGTTGGAGTGTAATTTTGCGATTGAAGCCAAAACAAATTTCCTTCAATTAAGCTGTGTGAAATATTGTGCTGCGGATATTGATATAACCCATTAGGTAATTGAATTGCCCCAGGTCGCTCACCCTTAAAAGAGTTATCACAACAAAACAACATTAATTTTTTCACACCAAAACGATAAGCAAGTCCAATAGCAGCACAAATAGGATTTCTATAATCATCTATGTAATAAAAGGCATCTACTGTGCCACCAAATTTAGACTCTCGAACCGGCGTGTACTTGTATAAAATGCCACGACGCTGCCGATAACGCCTGACGAATTCTGGAAAAGTTCGACAACTGGCAATGCATTTCGGCGTGTAGTTCCCTTTCGGGAAATAAGACATACATTCCTCATGAGGATTATTGACAACGAAATAATCCATCCTAAGCTCGCTGGACCATTTAGCAAGCGAGCGATTAGTCCCCAAAATCACCACGTCACGAGGGACATTTTTTAAGAGATGCTTCTTCTCTTCAAACTTATAGCCATCAGATACAATCAACACATTGGGTGCATTAATATGCTCCATGTCAATCCCAGCAATATTCATCACCGAGACAGCGTTTTCATTACCAGCCAGAAAACGATATTCGTTGGGGTGAGTTAAATTGTTTATATCAATGGGATAACTTGATCGTGTAAAATCTCTTACCCATAACCGTTGCTCAGTTAATAAGTAATGATTTTTGTTTTTATGCTTCTTTATTATCTTATCCATAATTAATTTTATCGATGGCTTCCTCTAAAGTATTAAAAATATAAGATGCGTGATAAAGCATCCAAGGACTTAACTCTTTTTTAAACTCATTAACAACATATACCGGTATCTCTTGCTCATAAGCATACAGTATTTCCATACTTGTGCCAACGCTTGGCCTAATAAAATAAACCAAAACAAAAGAAGAAGACCGTATGTCTTTCTTATCTAACTCTACTATTTCACCAGCACTTCGATCTTTGTAAGAAATGCGAGTTGGGTCTATCGTCACTGCATTCAATAATGATTTGGCCTTTATTCGCCATGCAAACTTTTCTTCGTCCGTAAAACCCTGAATGCCGCCAGAAAGGTAAACCGTCATTTTCACTCCAGTTAATCAAAAACTTTCACTGTAGCTGTGCCGTCTTTTATCTCAATGAAAGTGCTTGGTCGCTCCGTCCAACATCCGCTATTAAAATATTGAACCTCCTCGGAAAAATATTCTTCAGCCCTGTGAGTGTGCCCACAACAAACCACGTCATAGCCTTGCCTGTATGCCATAGCAATAGCCTTTGACTTAATGACTTCCGTACACCGCAAATATTGCTTACTGCTATGCTTGGCTAATCTTGCAATATAATGTGATTTATCAATCTTCTGCAAAAAACCATAAACCGAATCAGCAACGAAAGTTACAATTGGATGCTTGTCAAGGAACTCGTCAAAAATGTGTCCGTGCAAAACTAAAAACTTCTTATCGCCACTCTCAAAATCATACTTCTCAAAAACATTCAAACCCAATAAATGAGAAATTATCTCGGCGGACCCATCGTGATTTCCACAAACCCAAACGACTTCTATCGTATCAGATATTTTTCTTAAAAGCGACAGCACATTCCAGTGATGTTTATTAAGTCTCCGAAAATCCATTGAATCAAAAACATCACCATTTAGAATTAATCTCTTTGCTTTGTCCCTAATATGTTCTAAAAAATCACATAAGAACTTGGCTCGACATGCATCGCTACCAAGGTGAATATCGGAAATAATGAAAGTCTTTGCCATTTATCTTCCCTTATTCAAGCCATGACGATAGATTGACGGCAAACTAATATTTAACTCATTGGCAATTTTTTTCCAAGTTTTATTTTGATCTCGTAATTTCAATACTTCATTCTTAATTTCATCAGTCATTCGTTGTCGAACTTTATCTTCCATTCCTTTATTGAGACCATGCTTATAAAATGTAACACGATCTATTCCGAGTTCTTTGCCGATCTGCTTCCATGATTTACCTTCACTTCGCATTTGCTGGGCTTTAGTCTGTATTTCAGGAGTTAAAGTGCGATAGTGCGAGCGATTTTTAGTCCACCCACCATATAACCCATCAACTAATTTCGGAGTTTTTGCTTCAAATAATTCAAGAACTTGCGCAATTACTTCTAAAGAGTGTGCCTTTTTTTTGCCTTCTTTGCTTAAATTACGACAAGATACAAATTTAGAATCATGCACTAAAGAATGACATGTCCCACAAAGAGGAACCGTTTTAGTCCCTCCTAAAATTTGGGGGATCACATGATGATTATACTCAGCAGGACCATCACATTCAAAACATAAATTATTCATGTATCTAATATGGCAATCATTCCAATGTTTATTAAATATTATTTTCTACAAGGCATAATCGCAACACATGTAATATTGTCAGCAGCTTCGCCAGCCAAACCTTGAACTTGTAGATTTATCTGAACTGGCAGTGGCGGACCATCGTAAAATAGCGGTATCCGAACATTCTCTGGCACCTGAACCTCAGCGATAATCCTGTCAGGTATACCTTCCACTCTAATAGTTGAAAATGGCATTTCAACCCTCAAAGCCGGCATTTCATCAGGGAACTTAACAGGCAGTGACACGCCCCTTAATTCCGAAGTATCAATGCGAATGTCTGGCATCTCAAATGGAACAACGCTAATTCTCATGTCTTGTTCTGGAGGAAGTATATGAATTCCAGTTGGGATTCTATCTGCGCCAACTATTTGAATGTCTTTCCATTCTG
>CAJCIZ010000037.1 GCA_903970525.1 Myxococcales bacterium
ATGAACTATTTTTTGGTATACTGTTTCTGGGGCCACCGCCTGTGATTGGATTGTAATAGCCACTATCACCCCATGGATTTTTGATGGTGACAACACCTGTGCTTGGATCGTAACCGATAATTGTCAAATCATGTTCTGTTGTTTCAATTCCAATAATTTCAGGTGGTTTATCTTCATTTAGTGCTTTATTTAATTGATTGGAGATTTCTTGATTGGTACGATTCGCCTTCAAACTTCTGTCTAATAGTGCACGATTTATAGTATCTCTGTTACTGGTATACAATGTTGTGATCACACCCCATTGTGCTGGTGTTAAACTTTGTAATATAGCTATTTCTGCAGGGGTTAACTTATTAAATGCTTTTAATTGATCTGATGTTAATAGTGCTTGTAATTGTGCAAGCGTCATCGTGCTAAGTTGCTGTAATTCACTTGCTAATTGTTGAGTCGTTGAACCTGTTAATATATTGGATAATGCACTGTATTGCTCATCGCTAAGACTTTTTAATAAGGTAACTTGCTGTGTTGAAAAAGGTGCAAGCGATTCATTTCTGTAATCTTTCCCTGTTAACAAATGCAAAATATACGTTTGAAATCCCCCATCAAAAATACCACTTTCTGGATTCTCTCTGCGCGCTCTTGCTACTGCGTCACTCATGATTGCTAACCATCTGCCGCCTGCAGACAGTTCACTGTACATCGCTTCTTTCACCGGTGTATAAATAACCAATATTGGTTTTGGATAGCCTGGGAAATTAACCCAGTATTCATCAGGATGACCTGGCACTTGCGTAATCATTTCTTCTAATTTTTTAGCGCCGCCAGGATGATTTAACATACCGTTAATGGAAGACAGTGTAAAACAATCTCCAAGACCATTCTGGATGATTTGCGTGTCTTTTGAGAGTCCGTTATACCATTTTCCATTTGCTCCTTGGTAGCGCCCAAATAATTTTTCACTTGCGGGCAATGCTCTCTCGTTATTGAGATTCGTGATCGCAGTTTGATAGTACCAAGAATAAATACTGCCCGTGTTTGCAGTAAATAAACTTTGCAATTCAGCCAGCGTCAGTTTGGTGCTGTTGGGGTCATTGAGTCCATTGATATAAGTAATGATAGCACCCAAGATAGCAGCTTGTTGACCCGTGATATTTTCGTCTTCTATTAGCTTAAGTATTTCTTTATAAGTGAGTACTTTATCACCGCATTTTTTCCCGCAATTTAACCAATGACTGAAGTAGTTATTTAGATTAGTACTAATGGTTGTCGCTGTCTCTTGGGTTAAAGGTTTAAGTTTTTCTTTTTTCTTTGCAACGTCTGTTTGGCTTTTTGCTTTGGACTGTTCTGGTGTTTTTCCATGATTTTTTGCTTCAGTCACTTTTTTTGTATCGACAGTCTTCTCTGTTGTTTCAGTTTTTTTTGCCACGGCAGGATGCGGTTTACTTGCCGCTACCGCTGCCTCAATCGTGCTAAAACCAGCTGTGAAAAAAGCGATTATTGTGAGTAAGCTGATGATTTTTTTAGTATTCATTGCGCTACCCTCAAGAGTAACAGTTATTTGAAGTATAGCAGGTAATTGATAAGTGGAATGACCAGCTGTTTCTTGGAATATAGTCTGACTTATCAAGTGGAATTGCTCCAATACTGCAGGAATCCCCAAAATTTTTGCGGTTTTATTTTGACTTACAAGCGCTCAATTAATTTTTACAACTCATAATACTTTTTTGCTAGACATTGAGCTTTTCCCATTAAACTGACAGTTCAGTATCTCACGAGCATGTCCAAAATGTTGATTACTAAATATCTAGCCTTTTTTCTTTTGGAAAACTTAATCTGCACTAGAAAGCAATTCCATTACCCATGAATTTAAACTTTTCCCATGCACTTCAGCCATCATTGCAACTCGCGCATGAAGTTCTGGCGGAATGCGTAGCATGATATTACCGGAATAAGGTTTTTGCGGTGATCTTCCCGCTTTTTCAAGAAATGATTTTGCATCACGAACCTGGTAAGACTTAGCTTCTTTTTGCGGATGTGGCCTATGAAATGTAGCCACAACTCCATTAAGCTCAAACCTTACTCTTGAGCCATTTCCTTCGATAGTTCTCGCGCCCACTGCACTAAATAGCGATTCTAAAAGTAATCTCGAATAGTTATACAACTTCCGGGTTACATCACATTGGATTTTTTCGAAATTAAACGACAATCGAGACTCCTTAATGGATTCTCACAGCTTTAATCCTACTTCTTGATAACCAATAAATCCAATAGGTATTCTTAAGAAAGAGAAAAGATACGTTGTCGCCAACTACTCCAGTGAAAATTAAATAGCATCATGTGGTGATGCATAAAACTCGATAGGTTATGATGTATGCGACTCTTTTAGACATGCACTTGATTAATGTACATTAATCAAGTATGCTTTTTCTTTAAATTCCTAAAAAATGAGATCTCCCAATGAAACACGGCGGAAAAAGAACCGGCGCTGGACGTCCTAGAGGACAAGGACAATTTGGTGAATCTACCAAACCTATCCGTCTACCTGAAAGTATGGTCGAGCCAGTCTTAAAATTCGTAAAAAACAAAGGCTATAAGCTACCGTTATATGGGTCGAAAGTCGCAGCTGGATCACCCGCTGCGACTGATGATCATGTTGAAGCCCATCTTGATTTGAACGAATATTTGGTTCAAAACCCATTGGCAACTTTTTTAGTACGCGTCTCGGGTAAATCCATGATAGATGCCGGCATACAAGAAAATGATATTTTAATTGTAGATCGCGCGCTTCAAGCTGCGCATGGGAAAATAGTCATTGCAGCCGTCGATGGTCAACTCACTGTGAAACGACTGCATAAAGAAAATAATCAAGTCTTCTTAATGCCAGAAAATAAAAATTTTAAACCGATTGAAATTAAAGAAGGTAATGAAATTTTCATTTGGGGCGTTGTGACTAACGTAATACATGCTATCTAATCTAAACAGAAAAATAATTCACATAGACATGGATTGTTTTTACGCGGCCGTTGAAATACGCGACAATCCTTCTTTGGCAGATAAACCAGTAGCCGTTGGCGGCACAGCAGAAGATCGCAGCGTACTTTGCACTTGCAACTATGTCGCAAGAAAATATAAAATCAGATCGGCCATGGCAACTGCATATGCTAAACGCCTTTGTCCGGATTTAATTGTTTTGCCCGTTAATATGAATAAATACCAAGAAGTCGCGAAAATTATTCACGGCATATTTTTAGAATTTACACCCTTAGTTGAGCCACTCTCTCTAGATGAAGCCTATCTCGATGTCACCGACTCTCCTCATTGCCAAGGCAGCGCCACCTTAATCGCAAAAGCCATACGCCAAAGAATATGGGATACCGTTCAACTCACCGCTTCAGCGGGCGTCTCTTCAAATAAACTTATCGCTAAAATTGCCAGCGGCTGGAAGAAACCCAATGGATTATTTGTGATTCGACCGGAAGAAATCGATGGCTTTATCAAAAATTTACCTGTCAGTGAATTATTTGGTGTTGGCAAAGTCACAGCAGAAAAACTCCATGGCCTAGGTTTTAAATCTTGCGCTGATTTACAAAATGTCTCTTTGCTAGAATTACAAAATTATTTTGGCGATAAAGCAGGCATTAGATTATACGAACAATGTAGAGGCATTGATGAGAGAGCCGTCGAGCCGAATCGGGTCAGAAAATCACTGAGCGTAGAACGAACCTCCGTACAAGATATTATTGTTGAAGAAACGGGTCTGACGGTCTTACATGAATTATATGATTCATTGCTTATTAGGTTAAAGAAGCATGCAGCAGATCGTCATATCAAAAATCAATATATTAAATTTAAATCGACTGACTATAAGGTAACAACCCTCGAGCGTTCTTGTCATGAAGTGAATCTTGACCTCTATGAACAACTCTTGGCTGATATGTCTGAGAGATCCAACCTGAAGAAACTCAGATTAATGGGTATAGGGGTGCATTTTACAGACAGACATTGAAAGCTGGATTACTTCCCCCTACGCTATGCTCGGAGTCGCAATGACGAGAGTAATGACATGATTGTAGAATAACCTCTAGACTGTTCCACTGATTATTTCATATACTATATATAACACTTTACCCTTATCCATTTATCCAAGGACTGGAAATATGAATATCTTGGGCATATCCGCCTACCATCATGATAGCGCAGCCGCCTTAATCCAAAATGGCAAAGTCATCTCTTGCGCTCAAGAAGAACGTTTTACTCACATCAAGCATGACGCCAGCTTCCCCAAAAATGCTATTCAACATTGCTTGAATGAAGGAAAAATTTCTCTGGAAGATATTAATATTGTCGTATTTTATGATAAGCCATTATTAACATTTCATAGATTACTTGAAACGTATTTACTATCATCCCATCGCGGCATATCTTCTTTCATCAAATCCATCTCAACTTGGATTAAAGAGAAATATTTTTTAAAGAAGATACTCAAACAAGAACTGGCGAATATAGGGAAAAATAATTTCACTCAACAAATTTTATTTACGCAACATCATCAGTCACATGCTGCCGCTGCATTCTTCCCGTCGCCTTTTACAGATGCGGCTGTCTTATGTTTAGATGGTGTCAGCGAATGGGCAACGACATCACTTTGGGTCGGCAAAGATAATCAATTGCATCACAAATGGGAAATTAAGTTTCCTAATTCATTAGGATTACTCTATTCAGCTTTCACCCATTTTTGTGGATTTACTGTTAATTCCGGCGAATATAAACTCATGGGTTTAGCGCCCTATGGCGAACCTAAATATGCTGACTTGATTCTTAAGCATTTAATCCATGTGAAAGACAATGGAAAATATCGATTAAATATGCGCTATTTCAAATTAAAACACGGCGTTGTCGAAACCAATAAACGTTTTGAAAAATTATTCCAAAGACCGCCTAGAGAGCCAGACTCTGAAATCACACAACAAGATATGGATATTGCACGATCGATTCAATTTGTGACGGAAGATATCGTGATGAAGTTAGCGAAAGCGATCAAGCAAGACTATCAAATTGATAACTTATGTCTGGCGGGTGGTGTTGCTTTGAACTGTATCGCTAATGGTAGTATTTGGAAAGAAAAGTTATTTAAAGGATTATGGGTACAACCTGCTGCGGGCGATGTGGGTGGCGCTTTAGGCGCGGCACTCTCTGTGTGGTTTGAACATCTAAAAAACCCGCGATTACCGCATAGTTTTGAGGACGTGAATTTCACTAAATCTTAAGGTAAATGTGCAGCAAGAAAACACTCTATTGATCTTGAGATGTCTGTACGTATCTGATAATGTATGCCTACATTTTTAACACGCCGGATAAAAAAGATATATTTAAGGGTAAAGAATCATGAGAAGAATAGCAAAAAAAATTGCTTGTAGGCTAAAGTCAAAATTATTATATAAAATTTGTCGTTTTTATGTGAATGCTTATAACAATAATTCAGATTGTGATATGCGCAGTAATGGAGAAATGTTTTTAATGCAGAATTTTATCAAAGAAAATTATAAAGTCTTAGATGTGGGAGCAGGCGATGGGAAGTGGAGTCAAGCACTTTTGACTTTCCACAAAAATATTTTTTTAGACGCGTTTGAGCCAAGCAAGAAAAGGTATTCTCAAATCCTAATGAAAGAATTACCTATTCGTGCCTTTAATTTTGCTTTTGGTGATAAAAATGAAGAAGTCATGCTTCATCATGGTGTTGTTGGAGGGAGCAATAGTATTCATTTATCCAAATACGAACCGTCCAACAATTCGGCAGAAAAAATATTTGTCTTACCTATCGATGAATGGTGCTCAAAAGAAAATATTCATCATATTGACTATCTAAAAATTGATGTTGATGGACATGAATTGAGTGTCATCAAAGGGGCTGAAGGCCTTCTGAAAAGAGGTGCTATTAATTTTATTCAGTTTGAATATGGTCCTAACTATATTGATGCGGGAATAATGTTAAAAGATATCTTTGAATTTATTCAAAGTAGAAACTTCAATTACACGCTTTTTAAAGTTTATCCTCAGCATATTGAAAAAGTAGAACGATACCACTATAAACATGAAAATTTTGATCTTTCCACCTGGCTTATTGTTAAAAGTTGAGAGCGGGAATTTCACTACATCTTAAGAACACCACCCACGACATCTTGATAAGAACCTTCAGCAACGACACGGCCTTTTTCAAAGCGATATAACTTATCGCAATGTTCAATAGTCGATAAACGATGTGCGATTACGATAAGTGTTTTATCCCCTTTTAATCGTTGAATAGTGTCAATCACTTCGGCTTCTGTTTCATCATCTAATGAGGATGTCGCTTCATCCATGATAATCACATCTCTCTCATGATAAAACGCACGCGCCAAAGCAACACGTTGACGTTGTCCACCCGATAAGCGCACACCGTTTTCGCCTATCGTGGTATTGAGACCCTGCGGTAAATTAATCACAACTTCCGATAACTGTGCCATATTCACTGCATTCTGCAAACGTGCTTCATCAATTGCATCATCTTCAACGCCTAATGCAATATTTTTGCATAAAGTATCATCCAATAAAAATATCGTCTGCGGAATATAAGCAATATTGTTCAACCAAGGTCTAAGATGCGTCAACGGCTTGCCATCGATGAGCACTTGTCCCGCGCAAGGTTCTAGAAAACCCAAAATCACATTCACTAGTGTACTTTTACCCGCACCGGATGTCCCAATTAAACCGATAGATTGTCCGCGTAATATTTTTAAATTAACGTCAACCAAGGATAAAAGCTTCATCTCTGGGTATTGATAGCTGACACCATCCAGTTGAATTTCTTTAAAATCTTGTTTGCCTTGTGTCGTATCACTCAGATTTAATTTGGCATGCAACAACAATGCATCTAATTCAATCAAGTCATCATAGATTAATTGCATATGAAATGCAGAACCGCGAATTTGGTTAAGCGATGTCATACTTTGGCTCACACTGGGTAAGAGTCTCGCACCAGCCGCCGCAAACATCGCCGCCATGGCAACAATATTACTGACTGGAATGCCCATCGCAATACCGCCTAAACTCAGTGCGACAATAAAAATCGCGACCAAGTTCTCGACTAAGTAACGTGGCATCTGTTGTAATGCAGTCAACACACCATAAGCATGCGTGTATTGTGATGCGACTTGTGTCACTTGATTGAGAAAGTAAGGCTCTTTTCCTAAGACGCGAATTTCTGTTAACCCATACAAACCTTGTTGAATGTTTTTAAGAATACCGCTAGCCGTATGTGCAACAGTCTTGCCTAATACATCGACATGCCGTTTTGCATAAAAATCATAACCACATCCTAATAGCGTGAACATCAATAATAAAAATATAGTTAAAATAGGATGTAAAACACCTAGAAAAATTAAGATAGCAATCGCGATAAAACTATTTGAGATTAAAATAAAAGTCGGTTGTAATACATTCATAATGTAATTGTTGATGCTTTCCTGAATATGCGAAAGCAACACAGTTGAATTCTTTTGCACATGATAAACATAAGGCGCCGATTGAAATGCATGCATCATACGTGTTTTCAGCCGCAGAGAAAGTGACTGACAGAAACTTACAACGCGTGTTTGAATAAATAAAGAAATAACTGCTTTCACAGCAAACGCTACAACAATCAATAATCCAGACACTAAAATTAATTTTTTCTCAGAAAAATCTGATTGAAATAATGCAACATGGGGGAATTTTATCTGTAAAAAATGTGGATTAATGAGCAAACCCAAAAACATACCAATTAAGCCAATCCCTATAATATCCAATATTGAAGAGATGACGAATGCCATTAACAACAGCGGAACCGCTTTTTTAGCTTGCGCATCCAGTAAATAGAAAAATTGTTTGATATATTCTTTCATGATGCTGTAGAGATAACCTCTAAAATAATTTTCGCCATCTCATGCATGTGGTTTTCACTTAATGTAGGATGAACTAAAAAGAGTAAACTGGTTTCGCCCAACGACTTAGCTATGGGATGTCGAGAAGCAGGCTCAAGACCTGATTGAATAAAAGCTTGTTCGCGATAAATTTCACTGCAACTTCCCATTTGACAGAAAACCCCAGCCGCATTGATAGCTTCAATGATTCTATCGCGCGTCCAATCTGCTTTTAGCTGATGAGGACGGATAAACGCGTAAAATTTGTAATAAGCATGATTGACTGTTTGGGGAGGAAGCGTCAATCGCACCGCTTTACAGGCAGAGAGTGCATTATTCAAGATATTAGCGTTACGTTGCCGAATACGAATCGAGTCATTGAGTTTTTGTAATTGAATACGACCAATCGCAGCTTGTAATTCCGTCATGCGCAAATTCGTCCCAAACGATTCATGCAACCAGCGAAAACCGGGTGGATGATCGCGGTGATGTACAGCATCAAATGATTTGCCATGATCTTTATATGACCACATTTTATCCCACAGTGCGTGATCATTGGTGGTTACCATACCCCCTTCCCCGCCAGTCGTGATGATTTTATCTTGGCAAAACGAGAAAGCTGAGATATCACCCCACGATCCTACTTGTTGTCCTTGATAGGATGCGCCATGGGCTTGTGCGCAATCTTCGATCACTTTTAAGTTATGTTCTTTTGCGAGAGCCATAATACGATCCATCTCACAAGGCCAACCCGCCAAATGAACAACAATAATGGCTTTGGTGCGTGGCGTTAACACCGCAGCAATGGTTTCAGGTGTAATATTCTGAGTCGTAGGGTCAACATCTGCTAAGACTGGTGTCGCATTCCGCAATACAATCGCGCTGGCGGATGCGATAAACGTGCGGCAACTGGTAATCACTTCATCACCAGGCCCTATATTCAATGCAAATAAAGCAGCTTCTAATGCCACTGTACCATTCATCATCGCAATAGCATATTTTGTACCAACATACTGCGCATATTCTTGCTCAAACAAGCGGCCTTGCTCACCTGTCCAATAATTTACTTTCCCGGATTGCAAGATTGCTGTCGTCGCAGCTATCTCTTCAGGAGAATAAAAAGGCCATGGGGCAGATATGGCTTGCTTGCTCATGTTTGGCTAACTCCGCATCTTAACTTATGACGAAATACCAGGTATTATCAGGCACACTGTTATGACAATCAATAATTAAGATCAGCAGTTCCCACTAACATTACGCGATGGGGTTTCTTAAGGGGGAGAATCGCGATTCTCCCCCTTAAGTGCAAGCCCAAGCTTTGCTTGGGCGCAGCATATAATCAAGAATTACGGTAATTTATGATCGACAAAAATAGTATTATTATCATTGGCGCTGGCGGCCATAGCAAAGTGGTATTAAGCACGTTGCTTGCGATGGGGAAGCCCGTCGCTGGTTTTGTCGATGATAATACTGCTTTAATTAAGTCAGAAATTCTAGGGTATCCTGTATTAGGTAAAATTTCATTTTTAGCCGATCGTCCAAACCAAGCTGCAATCATAGGTGTAGGCGACAACGCCATCAGAAAAAAACTGGCTATCACACATGCACACTTACAGTGGCAAACAGCTATTCATCCCAGCGCAACCATCCACGAGTCCGTTAAAATTGCAGCCGGGAGTGTGATTTTTGCAGGCGTTATCATTCAACCTGATAGCAGTGTTGGCGAACATACCATTATCAACACCGCTGCAACCATTGATCACGATTGTCATATTGGAAATTTTGCGCATATTGCACCAGGTTCAAATTTAGCCGGTGGCGTCAACATCGGTGAAGGAACTTTTATTGGCATCAATAGCTGTGTCATTCCGACTGTGACAATTGGTGATTGGTCAATTCTAGGTGCGGGCAGCGTAGTCGTTAAAAACATTCAAGCACGAGTTGTTGCAAAAGGTGTGCCAGCCGAAGCATATAAAGAAAACTCTGTATAAATCATGGATTGAATAGAATGATATATTACATAGATCACGTGATACAGATTTTATTCCCGCCTGGATGTAATATATTAATTGGTTTAATAGGTTTATTGTTATGGCGTAACAAACCGACTCTCGGAAAAGTTCTAGTCGTTTTTTCATTCGTCAGTTTATGGTTAATCAGCACACCACTGGTCGCACAATACTTAGTGGACAAATTGCAGTATCGAACTCCCACGCTCTCTCTCGAAAAAATATCAGACAACAAAAATACTTCAGCCATTGTTGTGTTAGAAGCGGGTCTTAACACATTGACACCAGAGTATGGTGAACCCACTGTATCAGATACAACCTTAACAAGAATTCGCTACGCGGCATTTTTATATCACAAAACGGGCATACCGATTTTAGTATCAGGTAATGACCCTATGCAACCTACCATTAACCAAGCTAATTATATGGCAAAAGCATTGCATAATTATTTTGATGTTCCAACACGATGGAAAGAAGATCGCGGTGTCAACACGGCACAAGAAGGATTGTTAGTCACTGAAATGTTAAAAAAAGACGGTGTCACAACGATATATTTGGTCACACACGCCATGCATATGCCACGCGCCATGTTTGCATTCAAAAGTAAAGCGTTCACCATTATTCCTGCGCCAACAGGATATTACGCGATCTCAAACACGCTAGGAATATTTTCGCTGCTGCTGCCTTCAACAGAAGCCTTACGCTTAAGTACATCTGCATTCCATGAATATATAGGAATAATGTGGTATTTAATACATTACAGGAGTTAATTTGTGACGCAATCGACTTTAAACTATCCCGCAAGTATTGCTAAAACAACTTTATTAGATAAGCTATTATTATCTGCCATTTACGGTGTGTTTTTATTATTACCCTGGTATCACAATTATTCTGGTGAAATCCAACCGGTCGATATAGTCATTGCTATCACTGCGACATTATTTTTTGTTGATAAACAATTTTTTGCTTTACGAGCTATCGCGGCTTCTAAAATCTATCGCATTCTACTTTTTTTACTTGGCTATTTAGTCATACGCTATTTATTTGCCTATTCGTCTGATTCTAGTGCACTCTATCAAGTGGCGGCGAATTGTTATTACGCAATATTAACGGCTTTATTCGTTCATCTATTTCTTTATCTCTATCAGTCACGCACACCCCAAGCATTTTATGAAATCATTCTCAATTGTTTACTAGCAACAATCGTCATACCGTTTGGAATACTATTATTCTATGGCCCCAATTATGGATTAGATATCTTAAAACAATTGGACCCTAATGTTTGTCGACCTGCTTTGACTTTTTATAATGCCAATCAATTGGGATTTTTTGCCCTCATCAATCTTGCCGTATTTTACTATCTCACATTATTTGCAGACACGGGAAAAATTAAAATAAATAAGATCCTGTCACTGGCTTTGATCAATATTAATCTCATCTTTTTAGTCATCTCTGTTAGCCGTGCCGCGTCACCTGGATTTATTTTATATTTTCTTTCTTATCCGCTTATTTTTCAACTTCAAGTCATCAAAAAATATCCTAAGACATTTTGGTTATCTCTCGTTGTACTGAGCATGACATGGTTAGGATCCATCTATATTTATCATCATATTGTTTTGCCAAAAGCCACGGCGAACCAAGCAGTAAACTCAGGATTTTTAAACGATCTCTATTTCCGATCGTTTAGTGGGATTTTTTATACTTTTAGTAGTGTGAAATTATTTTTGTTTGGCAATGGCTCATTGTTTAACCCATCGCGCACAGTGCATATGGAATATCACAATAACTTTACCTCTCTTTTGAATCAAACCGGCATCATTGGCTTGCTTCTGTATTGCTATTTGATAGTTGAGATCACGCGGAAGTTATTCAAAAAAGGATTATTATACGTCATACCTTTTATGTGTTATTTAATTTACTCAGAATTGCATTACGCATTTAGAACGCGTACAAATTGGTTGTTTTTTGCTGTCGTGATATTTATATTACTTGTGCAAGAGCGATCATCGAAAGTGAATACACATTAACGGTTAGGGCCAACATGCTGTTTAATTCATTTCCTTACATACTGTTTTTTTTGCCGATAGCAATCATCGTTTATTTTATGCTTGCTAAAAGATATCCCTATCAGATCACTAATTACTGGCTACTGATATGCTCGCTATTTTTTTATAGCGTGTGGAATATGCATTATTTGTTACTCTTGTTACTCTCTATTGGTGTGAATTATTGTTTTAGTGTCTCTCTTAGAAAATGGCAAACCTATAGAAAATCAATTCTGATGATTGGAATTGCATTTAACCTAATCTTGCTAGGTTATTACAAATATACTAATTTCTTTATTGATAGCATGAATCACGTTACACATTCAAACATGACATTTCTAGATATTATATTACCCTTAGGCATCAGTTTTTTTACCTTCACACAAATTGCTTTTTTGGTCGACTGTTATCATAACAAAGTAAAAGAATATCAATTCCTTCATTACGTGCTGTTTGTCTCTTTTTTCCCGCACTTACTAGCAGGTCCTATCCTGCACCATTCCAATATGATGCCGCAGTTCGCGGAAGGAAAAAGAGTAATCAATTATGACAACATGATCTCAGCGTTATTCTTATTTGGAATAGGTCTTTTCAAGAAGGTTGGTCTTGCAGATACGTTTTCTATCTGGGCAACATATGGATTCGATAACACAACAACGCTTGGTCTGATACCGGCATGGCAGACTTCTCTCGCTTATACCTTTCAAATTTATTTTGATTTCAGCGGCTATACGGATATGGCTATTGCATCAGCACTCTTTTTTAACATCAAATTCCCTGCGAATTTCAACTCTCCCTATCAAGCACTTTCAATTCAAGATTTTTGGCGCAGATGGCATATCACATTGAGTCAATTCCTGAGAGATTATCTTTATATTCCACTTGGCGGCAGTCGAGGTTCACACTGGCAAATGCAACTGAATCTCTTAATCACATTTTTATTAGGGGGTCTTTGGCACGGCGCTAATTGGACATTTGTATTTTGGGGATTTTTGCATGGTATAGCTTCAGTGATACACAAAGCATGGCAAACCATAGGCGGGAAATTGCATCCTATTCTTGCTTGGTTTGTTATGTTTAACTTTATTAATATTAGCTGGGTGTTTTTTAGAGCAAAGACTTGGCACGATGCAATGAAGGTCATTTCTGGGATGTTTGATTGGCATCATCTAGGGCAAGTCAATCCTATGATTATTGCTGCAATTCTTGTTGCGCTCGGTATCTGCATGACAGCTAAAAACTCTCTGACACTGATGAATTCAGATATCAAAACAAAAATGCTCTCTCCTGCAATCATTGCTTCACTCTTAACGGCTGCAATTCTCGTGCTATCTATTAGGGACTCACATGTCTTCTTGTACTTCCAATTCTAAACTAAGAAAACAATTTTTTCTGACTTTGTTTTTAGCCACTTTTATGTTTAGCATTCCCTGCGTAATGATATATCTATATTCGCTTAAAGTGACGAACAAAAATGTGTTTTATACTACAGCGAGCTCTAAAGCAAAACACATGGCGCTGAATGTGGGCGGCGCATCAAAACCTGAAATTATTTTTATTGGAAGTTCTCGCACTTTATTTCATATTGATACAGGTTATTTAACAAATGATTTGCATTTAAAATCCTATAACTATGGCTTAGATGGTCACATTATTTCAAGCTTCCCCTATATGGTAGAACAAGCCATAAAATTTAAACCCAAGGTCATCGTTATTAATCTTGATTTACAAGATCTGTATTCTCCACCGGAAGCCACAAGAGATATCTACTTACCCGACATGGTTGCCTATATAAAAACACACCAAGAATTTAATTTTTTAATAACATCATTAGAATACTATATCGCGGGTTTCAATCTAGTTAGACAACACGCAACCACTATTCATCAATTTATTGTTGGAAAGACGCGAGCCTTTGCAAGTCATGAAACATACCATGTCATTCCTAACGCATCGCCTCAAAATTTTGGCGATTGTATTCCATTCTTAAATAAAAAAAATGTCGGGGCTGGCATGGATGTCATCCAATGTCAAAATGGTGATGGTATCTTGTTCGGACAAACAAAGTTACTCTCTAAAAAAACGGTGAAACTCTCACAAATCAATCCACATACCTTAGAACTCTTAAAATATTCGCTCGATATGATTAAAAAGAATCATATTACACCCATCCTTGTTTTCTCACCTATGTATGCGATTGATTTCAGTTATCAAGATATAAATGATATTCAATCATCATTAGGCGTTAAAATTATTGATTTAACAAATCTCTCTATCCCTGCGAAAGATTGGGCTAATGATAGTCATTTAAATTTTGCGGGAAGAGAATTATTTACTAAAAAACTGTATGCAGCTGGCCGCTTGATAGCCTGGGATTAAAACAGAATCTAGTCGCATGCCCACCAACCACAAGCCTACAAAGTAGATAACAACAGCAGGAAATAACAACATCAGCAAATGCATACTGCGCCACAATATCAAATGAGAAATCCATGCTTCAATACTATTCACACTAAGCCACAAAAATATGGCCAATAGAGCATTAACAAATAGTAAGCGACAAGCAAATACCATCCAACCTTTACAAGGGTTATACATTTTTGAACGCCGCAAAAAATAATATAAAAATGTTGCGTTAAATACCGCTGCTAGAGAAGTTGATAAGGCAATGCCGGCATGTGCCAATGACCAAATGAAAGTAAAATTAAAAATAATATTAAAAAGCACAGCGATGACACCTATCCATACTGGCGTACGCATATCTTGTTTTGCATAAAATCCCGCGGCCAACACTTTTATCAACATGAAAGGCACAATTCCTAAGGCAAATGCGGTTAAACTTTTACTCGTCATTAACACAGCACTGCCATTAAAGTAGCCGTGCTGAAATAAAGTGCTGAGCAAAGGACCCGACATGATGGCAAGGATGACTGCTGCAGGCAGTCCTACCAATAACACACAACGCAATGCCCAATCTAAAATCTCAGAAAAATGATTCTCTGAATGAGTAGCATGACTACGTGATAATTGTGGCAGTATCACGGTCGCTATGGCCACGCCAAATATCCCTAATGGAACATCCATTAATCTATCTGAATAATATAACCAAGAAACACTACCCACTGTGAGAAATGACGCAAAGATGGTATCTAACAAAATATTAATTTGTGAGACTGAAACACCAAATAATGCGGGTAGCATCAACTTAAATACTTTTTTAACCCCTGTATTGTGAAAATTAAAGCTGAGATGCGTAAATAAATTTAATGGTTTTAAAAAATACCAAAGAAACCAAAGCTGAAAGACACCAGCCACTAACACACTCCACGCGAGCGCATAAATGGGAATGTGGAACCGTGGCGCTAACCAAACTGATGCCACTATCATAAATATATTTAATAAAGTTGGCACAAATGCCGCAACCCAAAAACGGCTATAGGTATTTAAAATAGCGCCAGCAAATGCGGTCAATGAGATAAAAACTAAATATGGAAACGTAATACGCAGAATGACGACAGCCCAATCAAAGCTGGGCGTGCCTACCGTAAATCCCGGCGCAACTAACTTAATAATCCAGGGTGCAAAGATCACCCCTAAAATCGTCACTAGCAATAAGATCGAGCCTAAAATCCCTGCCATCGAATTAATAAACCGTTGCATTTCGCTCTGTGTCGCTTGTTTTTGATATTCTGCTAAGACTGGAACAAACGCTTGAGAAAATGAACCTTCCGCAAAAAGCTGCCGTATCATATTCGGAATTTTGAATGCAATAGAAAACGCATCTAGAGCGACACCCGCGCCAAACATTTGCGCCATGATAAAATCCCGAATAAAACCTGCAATACGGGAAATCATTGTCATGCTAACGACGGTTGACGTGGATTTAACTAAATCTTTACTCATACTAACAGTGAGATTCCCATTTCTTGTAAAATACATTGATTCACTTTATTGACATCATATTTCTCAACCGCAATCTCACGGCTCATTTCACCCATTGTTTGAATCGCTTGAGGATTCGCAATAAAATATTTCATCGCATCACTTAACGCTTCTGCATCGCACACCGGCACAAGGAAACCATTTTTTTTATCAATCACAGTTTCTCGGCAACCTGGCACATCTGTTGTAATAATGGGGCGCCCCATTGCCATTGCCTCTAAAACAGTCCGTGGTGTCCCTTCTCCGTAAGACGGTAAGACATATACAGAGCTTTTCTCTAACTGGGTTCTGACATCGGAGATTTTACCTAAATATTCAATCACACCGGTATTCACCCAATCTGAAAGCTCTTTTTCACTGATAGAATTCGGATTCGTATCAATCCAGCCTGCCAGTTTGAATACGACATGAGGATACGTTTTCTTGATGATACGCGCCGCCTCTACATATTCTCGCACGCCTTTATCAACTAATAACCGTGCAATCATCAAAAAAGAAATGCTCTCAGGCAAAGACATGGGTTGAAAATAACTGATATCAACACCTGAACCATTAATAATGGCAACAGGCTGTCTCGAGCTAATCAGCTTCTCGTCACGGAATGAACGAAGATTATCTTTGTTTTGGAAAAATAATTTTTTGTTAAAACGCAAAGTAAACTGAAATAAACTTCTTGCTATAAAACCTATGATATGACTTTTCAAATTTGTTTTTGAAAAAACATAGCCGGTTCCTGTTAGCATGGCATAAATATTGGGAACTTTCGCAAGCTTTGCCGCCAAGGTTCCATAGATCACTGGCTTAATCGTATAACTGAAAATGACTTCTGGTTTTGCTTTTTTTAAGAAGAAAAATAATTTTGCGAGTAACGCCATATCTTGCAGAGGATTTTTACCATTTCGTTGCATTTTAACAGGGAAATATTTCACGCCTATTGCCGCAAGCGTATTCATCACTTTTTCATCAACGGGTGCAACGGCTGTCACTTCAAACCCTTTAGCCAGAAATTCTTTAATTAAATGCAAGCGAAAATTAATCAACGATTCGGGATAACTTGCAATAATGACAAACTGACGACTCATCAGATCACATCTCTAACAATAAAAAATGCTTCAGCAGCTGCTCTATGCACGGTACTGCCGCGCAAGGTGGCGAGTGCTTTTAATGCCTCCAATGATCTTTCGTGAGGAAACTCTTTTACTTGATCGACATGCATGCCGAATGCTTTTAACTTCATCTCTAAATAATCTGAAATATCAAAAAATGCATTAGGATGAAATGCTGAAGTTAAATACGGCGCATTCCAGTTTGTTTCAGAGAGTGTTTCATAAGCATATATTTTTTTGGGGTACACATGACGATTAGGTCTTGCTGCAACCAGTGCAGATAAAAACGTATGCTGATGGTCAAGATGGATATCTGAACTGAATGGTATAAACATCATGTCAGGATTGATGTCATCAACCAATGCGCCCAATTTTTTATTGAGTTCCGAATGTGGCACTTTATCAAGTCCAGCTGCTGGAAAATCACAAAAGATAGTATTTTTCACACCGAGAAATTTATGCGCTTGCAAAGCATGTGAACGGCCGCGTTCTACTTGCTCTTCTGTCATATAAGGCGGACCGGCTTTTGTTATGATTGCCACATGCACATGATGTTTTTCTTTTGCGAGTCTCGCTATTGTTCCACCGCAACCCAAAACTTCATCGTCTGGATGAGGTGCTACGACAAGAATATTCATAGGTGACTCCATGTTAGAATTATTGACTCCGACTATGACTTTCCGCAAGATCGATTGCTTTTTGATTTCTAATGGATCCGCGTAAAATGACTACAGTTGTTTGTATTAAAATTTTTAAATCTAACCCAAAAGATTGATGATCAACATACCATAAATCTAATGAAAGTTGCTCACGCCATGTTAACTCAACATTGCCATTGACTTCAGCCCACCCCGTTAAGCCAGGCCTAACGTTAAAACGACGACGCTCGCTGATAGACATGTCTTTCAATGAATCAAATAAACAAGGACGCGGCCCGACCAAACTCATACTACCACTTAATACATTGATCAGCTGAGGAATTTCATCCAGTTTTAATCGACGTAAAATATAACCCACAGGTGTCACTAAGGCATGGTTATGTTTGATTGGCCCTAACTCACTTGGACTATGTTGATGGAGATACATACTGCGAAATTTATAAATGTAAAAGGGCGACTCATTTTTTCCGACACGCTTTTGCTTAAAAAAGACAGGGCCTGCGGATTCTATCTTAATCAGAAACGCGATAAGAAGAAATGCAGGCGCTAATAGCACAAGAAAAAAAAATGAAAAAATGATATCAAATAAACGTTTCATTTTTAGGGTGTTGCTACCAAAACAAAACCGCTGCCAGTCTTCACAGGAACTAATTCAAAATGACTAAACCCTACCATCTTGGCCAATTTTTCAATATCAGCTTTGCTGTAATAATAAACGTTGCCTCGGGAGGTCAATATATATCGCAACTTACGCAGCGGGCCTCTAATCAGAGAATGGCTTGGGAATGAAGCAATAACTTTTCCAGTCGTGACAGATTTTAATTTATTTAAAAAAGTCACGGGATCGGGCAAATAATCGAATACACCCATTGCGATGGAATAATCAAATTTTTCTGGTGTTTCTAGCTCTAGGAAATTAGCACGGCGTAAACTACAGGTTTTTTCTAAGTTTAGTTTTTTAATTCTTTCACCAGCAATTCTTAACATGCCTTCTGAAAAATCTACACCCAGCACACTCTTAGCGCCTTTCTGACCCAGATTCGTGATATACACGCCTGTGCCACATCCAACATCAATAATACTTTTTCCGCGCGCATCACCAACGGTATTCATTGCGATGTCAAAGCGTTCATAGATAGGTTTTCTAAAATTTTTATTAAACCAACGGGTAAAGCCTTTTTCTTCGTCATTATAAATTGCTTCAAAAACACCGGCGTCACGATCAAAGCGTCGGTTAACAAATTCCAGTTCTTTTTCCATTTCATTCGTTGTCATATCTCATCCCTATCTCAGATAATTATTCTTAAGTTCATTTTGATGCCATACTTCGAGACAGAATAAGTTCCAGAGAATTTTTGCTCTCTTTTCTTCTGGTACTTTGTTATTGTCTCGTAATATCTTATTGATAAAATCACGATTCATATAATTTTCAGCATAACACCCTGGCGCCAAACTATCGTAAATTTTATCTTTAAGATCGATACTAACCCATTGTTTAAGGCTAACCTCAAAACCTCTTTTAGGTTGGTTAATCAATTCTGGCGGCAAATATTTCTTCGCAATTTCTCTTAAAATATGTTTAGTTACAAGCCCCTTAACCTTGCAATTATCCGGCAAACTAGGGACAAAATTCAACAGGTATTTTGATAAAAATGGGCTTCTGGCTTCTAAAGAATTGGCCATGGTGGCAATATCCATTTTTACCAGTAAGTCGCTAAATAACAACAGATTAAAGTCCAAATAAAGCATTTTAGACAACTGTGTCAATTGTGTATTGGCAAATATAGAAGCAATAAATGCATTCATTTCAGTCAAAATTGGGCCGTCATTAAAACAATGCACATCTTCATAGATATCTGAGGTAGCAGATAAGTAGAAATCTAAGCCTTTTTTGCCGCCCATACTGATTAAGCGATGCAGATAGTTATAAGGACTTTGCTTCTGACTAGGTTTAGGCAGCCAGCTCTTTATCGGCGATAACCGCCCCAGCTGAGAGAGCAAACTGCTCGCCATTGGCACATATCGCCTATATCCGCCAAATAACTCATCTGCGCCATCGCCATTTAATACCACATTGACACTTTTTTTAGCTTCTCTGGAAACATAGAAACTTGGGATGGCACTACTGTCCATAAATGGCTCACCGTAATGCGTTAAAATATGTTCTATATCTCTATTCAGATCAATAGAAATTTGTAATTCTGTATGCGCGGTTTGATATTTTTGAGCTGCTAATTTTGCGAGACTTGATTCATCAAACAAACCATCAATTTTAACGGTAAAGGTTTTTAATTTAGGCGTCAGTTTTGATGCCATTGCAACCACGATATTACTATCGATACCACCACTTAAAAATGCCCCGACTTCCACATCACTTGATAACAGTCTATCACTCACACTTTTTTTTATTTTTTCTTCTGTCTCGTGTAGCACATCTGTGAATTTAGCTTGTGGCGTTTTGTCAGTGTAAGATTGTAAGATATCGTAATATTTTTGCGTTTTTGTTTGCAGGGTATCTATATTGACAACTAAGAATGTACCCCCTTCCAGCTTATGAACATTTTTGTATGGTGTGTAAGACTTATAAATAAATCCCGCACGTAGATAGCATTGAATAGCGTCTTCGTTAATCTCTAATTGCGTGATATTCTTTATTGAATTTAATTCGCTTGCAAACAAGAAGCTCCCATTCATTTGAGAATAATATAAGGGTTTTTTTCCCGCACGATCACGCGCCAGAATCAGTGTATGATGACTTCTATCATAAATACAAAAAGCAAACATACCATCAAGACGCGCAAACATGTCTTCGCCAAATTTTAAATAAAGATAAAGCAACGTTTCCGTATCAGAATTCGTGCGAAAATTAAATTCGGGCAACAACTGTCGTAGTTCTAGATGATTGTAGATTTCGCCATTAAATATAATAGAGTATTGTTCATAATGGAAAGGCTGCTGCCCATTTTTGACATCTTGAATCGCCAATCGAGTGTGAATCAATGCGATAGTATTATCAACATAGATAGCCTGGTCATCTGGGCCTCTATGCATTAATGAATTCTTAATGTTATTTAAATCATAATTATGATGATTTATTATTCCGGCAATTCCACACAAAATTATTTACCTTTCAATTACGTATTTTAAAATCAATCACTATTGAGCAATGCCGCACGCAGTATAAATCGCAGTTTTTTGGGTAAAATATAATATCCTAATTTACCTATCACAAAAAAAGCTTGGGATAATTTAAAATTCAAAAAGCAATATTTCAGCTGCAATCCTGTCGCGCTTAAGGAATAACGTAGTTTTTTCCTCTCTTCAAAGAACTGAGCGGAATGAATGCGATGATACGTCAAGCACTCCTCTAACAAATAAATAGTGGCACCTTGCTTCAGTAATCGTAAAAACATCTCATAGTCTATTTGTGAGGTTCTTTTTATATCATATTTCACCAAATCTTTTCTAATTAAAACTGAAGAGTGCGATATCAAATTAAAATAAAGCATTTTATCCAGCGTGATTCTTGTTAATTGCATAGCTTGAGGATCTGATATTACAACTTCATTGATATTGACTTCATTATCGTTAGAAAATAATTTTGAGCGTGTTGCGATGAAGTGTAGCTTTTTCTCTTTTATGCATTTCACTTGATACTCTAACTTATGCTTATTCCATAAGTCATCGGCATCTATGATGGCAATCCACTCAAACTGGGCATGATCTACACCATAATTTAATGCTGCTGCGCGCCCTATTCGCCCAGTTGGAAATAGATTAATTTTCATCAGAGGATTTTTCGTCATATAGTCTCTGATAATATTCACGGTATAATCTGTAGAACCATCATCGACAATCACAATTTCAAAATCTTGATAGGTTTGATGACAAATAGAGTTCAACGTATCAATGATATACGCTGCTGCATTGTAAGCTGTGATAATAATCGAGAGTTTCATTGAAATCCTTTTATCAGCTTATTATTTTTTAAATACAATTTTGATATTTTATCGTGCATGAGCACAAAAATCACTACCGCTAATAACAACCAATTAACGCGCGTACGATAAGAATATTGAAACATAGAATAAAATAAATAACAGGTATAAGGCAGCAGATAAAATATGCCTTTCTTAAATAATTCTCTTAAAATAATGAGATTCATAGAAACATACAGAAGAAGACCGATCAAACCCACCTGATGAAATAATGCAACAAAATTGTTATGAAATTCCAACGTTCCTCGCGTACCTGTACCATAGGTACCTGTTCCAAATAAAAAATATCCTATGCTCTCAAAATTTTCGTTAATGCCACGCACCGCTCTAAAATAAATATCATTTGATAACCCAGAATAGTCTGACGGCAGCATTGAAAGCCTTGTGGTCACCATATGCAAATATAATTTATGCCCAATGCTAAAAATACCAACGAATCCAATCGCAACACCCACTAAGCCGACTAACCATAATGAATATCCTTTCACTTTAATTCTAAACAATAAAAAGTAGGAACAAACATATAAAAGGATGACAGGTATACAAGCCCGCGAGGCGGATAAGAAAATAAAAAGCAAGTTAACGTTGATAACAATCAAAGACATCCATTTGTTGACTAAAATTTTCTGCTCTTTCGCCCACAAGGTAATATACATAAAAAATGCAAAATTGACCAAAGCAAAGAAACCCAATTGGTTAGGATTATTAAAACTCAAACTAACCCGCTGAATAGCAGCACCGCCTTTCGCCATAAAACAAAATGGAATGATTAAATCTAACATGAGGAATACTAAAACCAAGCGATAGAATTTTTGCTGCGTATACATTTGATGTAAATAAAATATCATCAGAAGAAAAGTCGTCACCAAAATTACATAATAAAAATTTAAAATAAGAAGCGTGATAGTGACATCTTTCGTGTCTAAAATATAAACAAAAAGCATCGTGATGATTGAATAACTTGAAAAAACAAGAAATGTTCTAAACAAGCTAGAGTACTGCGTCAGAAACTTTAAGTTGGGGAGCCTAGATAAAAATAACACCAGAAACAACAGTGCTATGGCAATATCAACAGGCTGAGGGCTTCCAGATTCTGTATAATACCAAGGTAACAGAAAGAACATAAAACTTGATAAAATTAATATCAATGATCTAGTCATGCGCGTCTCATTAGAATACTTTTCATACCGGCCTACTTTGCTCCACCCTTCATCTAATGCATTTTTTCGTCAATATACTGTACTGTCTGAGATAACGCTTGGTAATTTGTTTCTTTATCAATAGTACCTTTTTTTACCATGATAATTCTATCACAATCTTTTAAAGTTGTTAGCCTGTGCGCAATCATAATAACCGTATGATTTTTACGCAATGACTCTAAGGTTTCCATCAATGCGACTTCTGTCGGATAATCTAAAGCAGAAGTAGCTTCGTCAAAGACTAAGACTTGTGGTTCGCGATAGAGTGCGCGTGCAATGGCAATGCGTTGTCGCTCACCACCTGACAATAATATGCCTCTATCGCCTACTATAGTTTGATCACCTAATGGCAAGTTATCTAAAAATTTTTTCAATTGAGCATGTTCAATCGCATTATTTAATTTTTCTTGATTGATTTCTTCAGGCTTTTCACCATAGGCAATATTGGCGGAGATTGTGTCATCAATCAAATAAATCGATTGCGGGACATATCCAATTAATTGATGCCATTGTTCGCAATGAACCGTATATTGATCATCGATAAGAACACTGCCTTCTAATGGCTTCAGTAATCCTAAAATAATATCAACCAATGTCGATTTACCCGATCCTGTTTCACCAATAATGCCTATGCACTCACCTTTCGCAATGGCTAAATTAATATTGGACAAAACCAATTTTTCTGATTGTTTGTATTTGTATGAAATATTGCTTAACTTGATATGATGATTGAAATGGAAATTTCTAATATTGAGATAAGGATCGCAGGTATCTACTTTTGCGAATTCAGTATAAACACGATCAATATGAGGAATAGTTGATTTAAAGACGTTTAATTCTGTAATCATCCGATTTAAACCAGGCATTAAACGGAATCCTACATAAAGATAGCCCGCCAGTGTTGCTAACATATCTTGAGAAGTTTGCTTCTGTAAACAAAGATAGGAAACCACAAAAACAAATAAGCCTATAAAAATAATTTCCAAAACAATTCTAGGCATCGTATTGCTCGTCCTGATAACAGCCTGAAGTCTGACTTTTTCTTCTGAAAGTGCGGAATAAGTCTCTGCAAATACTTTTTGCTTGCCCGATAAAATCACTTCTTTAAATGAATAAAAAAACTGTAGCAAATTCTTTTGGCACAAAGCATCTTTTGCTTGTAATATTTTTCCCCATCGATAAAAAAACGGAAACACTAGTTTAACAACCGTATAATATGAAAACAATCCACCGATGAAAATGGTTAAAGCTAGATGAGGATTCATATAGACTATCATTGCAATCAAACAGATAAAAATAAATCCCTCAGAAAATGCATTCGCGAAACAGATGACACCACGTGAAAATATTTCTTCTACATCCTGGATATTGGACAAACCATAAGATGAGTTCTTTGTTAAATAAGTATCGTAATCCATGGTAACATACCTATCCAAAAGACTGTTTTCACAGCGATGCTGCATTTTTTGAATCACATAATTTCGATGATAGGTTTCTACGGCAATGAACGCATTTTTGACGAGATACACAACACCTACAATAAATGACAGATAAAATAATACCGATGTCGCAGGCATGTCATGATGAATACCCATTTTATGTAGATAAGTCAGCACTGTTAAAGGTTGGTTCAGTGAACGTGCAAAAACAACAATTGCAAATGCGGTGATGATTTCTAATATAGAGGTAACACAAGTAAAAACGGCCATTTCTAGCCATTGCTTTTTTTCTTTTTTCGTCAGCAAAAAATTTAGCTGTTTGAGTGCAGATATCGTTGATGACATGTAATAAGTTACCTTTTCTAAAAAATGGTATTAAAAATCAAATTCTAAACCCTTGAAGCTGGTGACTTTCAATTGCGTTTGCATTCAGCCACGCGAGCAAGATATAGACTTTCCTCAAAAGTGTTGGATCAGCCGGACTCAGTTTTTTCATGATCCCTTCTGAAATAAGATGATATTTTTGATTGTACTCAGTAATCTTTTGGTGAAGCGTCTTAAAGACTCCCTGCTCATCTTGACTAAATGTAAATCCTTTTTTTCTAGCGAATGTGATGCCATGTTTATTCCATAATTCTTTTTTAAGCGATTTTTTGTTATCGGGCTTTTTATGGAATGGTGCAATCGACAAGAGTGGATTTCTCGCTTCATATCCACAGTATAGCGAAATATTATCAGCATCTCTTAAAAGCTGATTACGCATATAATCAAAAGACTCAAACAGCATAATCTTTTTCTGTGCGTTATTTAATTTTTTTAAGCCATACTTGTTCATCTCACTCACAAATTCAGCAAATAGTGTATTCAACACGCCATTCGGTATATGAGGTAATATTTTATGACAAAGTCTATATAAAAAATAATAGGATGCCACTCTATCGCCTTTTGCTGTCCCAATCTTAAAAAATCTTTGATATTTCAAGGGCAGCCATTTCTTGAAAGAGGAAAACTTTCGTAACAGTGAAATTTTCCAAAAGTTTTTAAATGAATGATAGCCACCATATAACTCATCGCCACCCGTCCCCAATAGTACAAGTTTTAATTTATTATTATGCTGTCTGCTGACAGTGAGTATATTAAATAATTGCATGCCATCGGTGGTTGGCTGTTCTAGGATTTCAGGATATCTCGCATAGAGCGCTGAGAGATCTTCATGATTATCTATGACGTGTATATTAACTTTTTTATTTTCACAAATTCTTTTGACATTGGCGATGGCCGCGCCAGATTCATCTTGCTCTGGAACAAGCCCTTTATAAGTTAATACACTAAACTGATCGGCGCATTGATTCAATAAGCTTAATAAATAGGTAGAGTCCACACCAGAACTCAAGAGTAATCCAGGCTCAACATCTGTGGTCTGCAAAGAGCTTTCCGCATGTCGCTTAGCGTCATAAGCTGTATTGGTTAACATGTTGGGAAATAAATTATTGATATTCAATATCCAGTCTGCTGAGAAACTCAATTCATGGCCCGAACTCAACATCAAGATATTATCGTAGATAGTTTTTGGCTCACGCACATAACCACATAAAAAATATTCGTAAAGTGAGCTATGATTGATTTTAAGCTTTTTATTAAATGCCTTGTCTAGAATATGGGTTATTGATTTTATTGTTGATGAAACAATAAAAATTTCATCATCACAATAATAATAGACGGGTTTCTCACCATAGAAATCTCTTAAGACTTTGACAGATTGATTCTCTTTGTTGTAAGTTAACAGCGCATACATGCCTGACAATTTATTTGAAACATCTGTT
This sequence comes from Myxococcales bacterium, assembly GCA_903970525.1. Lineage (GTDB taxonomy): Bacteria > Pseudomonadota > Gammaproteobacteria > DSM-16500 > DSM-16500 > UBA5158. The sequence goes on from CAJCIZ010000037.1 coordinate 26,158, forward strand.
CCATCTTCAATCATGCCCGCCACAGCAAGCGTGTCAGAATGAGCTTCTTGACTTAATTCTTTGTAGTTATAAATTTCGCCTTTAAAAAGTACGATATTACTCTGATTATCAATTGGCTGATTTGAACGTGATGATAAATCTAATATAGATAATCTAGTATGGCCAAAATAATTATTTAATAATTGGACATGACCTATATTATCTGGGCCGCGATAAGACATCAGCGCTAAGGCTTCTTTAAATATCGAAAAAAACCCTGGGTTCTGCTGATCTTTTAATTTCGCATACAAAAATCCACACATTAAGGATGTTCCATACTGATTTTTGAAAAATCTAAGTTTGACTCAATTAATTCTGCTTTTTTTAACTGATCGAGTATTTTGACTAACTCCCACAGTGGAACATTAATCTTATCCGCAATTTCCAGGAGAGATCTTTTGCCATCGCAATAGGCGATCAGATTATTCAAGTTGTAAATCTGCGCATAGGTTTCTTTTGTACTAATGCTTGGATAAAGGCCGCGTCTACCTAATTGTGGCTCACATAATACATTCAACTTAGGATATTCATTTCCTTCTAAACATTCTAAACACAAGCGTGTTAATTCATAACCGACCTGCAATCCTTTTGGCGTGATAAAATCTAGATTGTCTAATGACGTATGGTATTCAGGATAAACGCCATAACGTGATCGCATGATAGAAACAACAGGCAAATCAACGCCTGGACTACAATATTGTCTTTCATCACTGCCTCTGTCCAAGAATGAATAATGATTAAAATCAGGCGCTGTATGCTTTAAGACGTGTAATGCTACTTTATCAGCCAGCGTATTTTCATCGCGTGAAGGCAAATATGAAACTGCTCCTTCATCACCCACACAAGTCATCACAAACCCAGCAATTGTGTTCTGTTTCATTTTTTGGTAATGACGGCTTAAATAAACAATTGCGCCTATGGATTCAGGGATAAAAACAATACGATAGGTATAACGTCTAGATTTCAAACTCATGAGCCATTTCGCTAAAAATGTTGTCACACACGGCCCAGATAAGTTGTCATTGGCGAGAGATGGATGACAAGTATAAGTCGATATTAAGATCTCTTGTTCTGTTTCACCTGGCAATATTAACTCGCCATAGGTCAGAGAACCTTGAGATAAAGAACTATCAATCACTACTTGATAATTCCCAGGTTTCAGAGATTGTCGCTGTTTGTGCGTTAAGCAAAAACCCCATCTCTCCTTATAATAAGAGGTAACATAAGGTATCGCATCGGGTTGTTCAGGCAATGAATAAAGATGATTTTGTAATTCATCCAGCGATAGCGTTTGATTGACAGGGGTAGAATAATTTATTACATGAATATTCGATTGTTGAAAATCAACAATTTTTTTACCGTCGGGATCTATAATATACGCATCACGAATGTTCCATTCTTTAGGGACTATCCAATCAAAACATTTTTCACCTGAGGGAACTTCATGAATAGTTAATCCTGGAATTTCTTCTTGAATAATTGCCAAACTCTCTCTAACACCTTCTCCAGTAATACTTCTGCAGATGTAAAAAAGTTTTTTTGCAAGATCATGTATTTTTAGTCCTAGCTCAGACATGCTAAACCTCTATCATTCATTATTTATCGCGGGCTTAATTCCCAGAACTTCTGCTTCTGTTAATAACCAAGGTCTTGTTGGCAAAGTCTCTTTAATCAAATTAAATGTTTGTTCGGCTGAAATCGCACCGACAAACCCACGGCCGACTTTTGCCATCTTATAAAGATCTCTCTCTAACGCAAGTTTGCTAAACGGCTCAAAACTGGCAGAAGTACCATCCGCAAGCTGTCTGACCCAAATGGTACTCTTGCGCTTTTCTTGCCGGTTATTTTTTTGAAATATTCCTGTGAACGATTTATCAAAACGATACGGGACTTGTAATACCCGTTCAACATAATGCACAAACGTAGATCCTGCATCGAAATTAATATTGCAAATCACACCTTTCGTTTTATAAAAACGATCAAAAAAACTATCGCACCCATAGGAATTTTCTGGGGCATTTGCAGTCATCTCTTTTGCTTTTGCGCCAATAGCAGCAACTGAAATATTAGGATCTTCTGAACGGTAAGCATTTTTTGACTGACGTAACATCTCCGTAAACATGCCGCAATCGGATGGTGTATTATCAAGATCAAATATTTTATTTTGCGAAAATGAATAAGTAAAAGTAGGCACAATCAAAGTGCCTTGATCACCCAGCACCTCCAAAAACGCATCGACTATCGCATTAAAAACATGTTGCGCATTTCGGCCCGTATCAGGTAGGCCTAAAAAACCCACGTTACTATGTGAAAAAACCGTATCGCCTTTTTTGAGGCCAATGTCTTGCAATGCTGCAACGAGATCTTTACGCGAATAATGATGCGTCATTTTTTCAAACCTGTCACTAACCACCAATCCAGTTTTTCCCTGAACATTACATCTTCAATTCGACCAATTTGTAGGTCGCCAAAGTGTGGCGAAAAATATAATTCAATATAATTTGGCGCATCAAAGAAAAAATGTACCTGACCTTGACGAAAATCGTTAGGGCGACCAATTTCATATCGGTGAGATCCTAGTGTTTTGGAATTCAGTAATATTTTATGGGTTGGACCTGTGGAAGATAAAAATAAACGGCCGTTTGGTTTCAAGACTCGCGCATATTCTTTAATACCCGCTTTGACACCTGCTTCTGTTCCTTCGTAATGCAATACATTCCAAGAAACAAGGTAATCAAAGGTGTTATCGGCAAAAGGCAGCGATTGATTAGAGCCGACTTGCAAATCTGCCATCATGTTATAGCGCTTCATCTTACTTGCGACTTGTGTGCAAATATCTTGATGAATCTCTACCCCAGCGACTTGCATGCCTAAAGAAGCTAGAAAAATTGTATTATTGCCTTCGCCAAATCCAACATCCAATACGCTTTTCCCTTTGAGATTTTCGCGATGCCCTGTCACGTAATCTCCTTTAAATAACCGCACCAAGGTTTCTGATGGGTGTATCATCTCTTCGCCACTATGTGCTGATACAACATAGGATTTCGCCCAGTCATCTGACATCTTTGTGTTAACAGTCGTTGCATCCATTAGCTCTTACTCCTTTTTAATATCTTTAATAATTTCAGCTAATCCCTTTATGGTTGAGAATCGCCGTTCTTGAAAATTCATTTCTGTGAACTGAATATTAAAATGACTCTCTATATTCTCAATCAACTCGATGACACCTAATGAATCGATGAGTCCAATTTCAAAATAATTCAATTCTTCCACGCCTGCGGGCAGTGATGCGGATTTTGCAAAATAGTTTTTTAGCCAATCAATCGTCTCTTGCATAATCAATCTCTCTCAATCACAAAACATCGTGCCGGTGCACCATCACCATCTTTGATTTTGATAGGCGCAATAACGAAATCGACTTCTTGCTTTTGAATGCTATGCAAATTAACAAGGTACTCGACAATAATGGTATTGCCGCCTAATAAAATTCTATGGTTGGGTGCGTCTTTCTCAGCACCTCTGCCATTTTTAGGATTGTCCGGTTGTGGTGTATCTAACGCGATAAGCCGGCAACCGTTAGTCACTAGCCAGTGACACGCTTTTTCAGAAAGATAAGGATGATCTGAATAATAGCGATTAGTGCCTAAAGCACGCTTGTCCCAGTCAAATCGAATGATGAGGCGTTCTTTCGGTTTATTACCAATTTTCTGTTCCAGATCCGTCACACAGATTTCTTGAAAATCTTTTGCCAGGGAAAAATCTAATACCGTTGCAGGTCCAACAAAACAGTCTAAATCAATGTTGTCGATTGTTTCACCGCCTCTAACAAAATGACGAGGCGCATCGACATGTGTACCTGTGTGTGTTCCTAAAACTAATTTTCGTGTTTCACGATCTTCAATCCCATGTCTTCCCATTTGCGTAATTTCTACAAAAGGATGCCAATGCGCACAGAAGGTTTGCATGCCTTCTTCAATTGTCATACTGAGATCAACTATTCTTTGTTTTTTCGTCATGTGTTATGCCTTTATTTGTATTAATTCGCAAATTGCGCCCGTTGGCGTGCGAAACATAGCGACTTCAAGATTGCGCCCATTAAGAAAGAGCTTAAATGAGTTCGTAATATCTTTTGCGCCTGCCGTCACAGCGGCTTGTATATCTTGTTCTAAATTATTTGTTAAAAACGCCAAACAAGCGTGACCTTTGCTATCTAGCATATTTTTTTTAATATTTAACTTCTCTGTTATTTTCACTGTCGCTGACCAACTTGGCACAGGGGAGGTGTATTTCAGCGTATGACCATCTAATTCTTTAAAACGAAATACTTTTTTAAAAAAATTTTTCTCTGCCTGAATGTCTGAGGTAAACAATTCAATCGTATCACCATGACAAAGATACGGCGCATCATTATCTGCAATTTTTCCATGATTAGTAATTTCCAACGAAACACCACCTTTCTTGGGTTTATAGACACCAATATCATGCGTAGGCTGATAATGATCTAAGAGCATTTTTTTTTCAGCACTATTGACGACGCCATATTCCATAAAAGCGCATGTAAAACCATCAGCCTCTAATTGATTAGCCACTGCATCCGTATTTTCTACACTCAGCGCAAGATGATCTATTCCTAGAATCATAATAATTCTCTCAGCTTATGTGTCTGAATCTTACCCGTGCTAGAACGCGGTAGTTCATTCATCAATTTAAACAGGGATGGAAAAGCATCGGCATGTAGATTTTGTCGACAATGTTCAGCAATAAGCGCTTGGTTGAATGCTTTGCTTTCATTCATAATAATAAAGGCAACCACTTCTTCACCCCAAAATGCGTGCGGCTTGCCAATCACCGCAGCTTCTTGAATATCGGGATGCAACAGTAACACTTCTTCTACCGCACGTGGGCTCACGTTTGTACCACCGCGAATGATTAAATCTTTAATTCTTCCTGTAATAAATAAATCATGATCTGGATCGACATAACCATAATCACCTGTCGCAAGCCAGCCATTTTCTAACGGCGAAATCATTTCTCCCGTCTCAGGATTTAAGTATCCTTGCAATGCAAACGGTGATTTAAGATATAAATCACCCTCTTGATTGATAGAGAGAGGATGACCTTCTGCATTTCTTGCTTGTACTTCAACTTGTTCTATCAGGCGACCCACAGCTCCGTCTTTTTTTACAAATTTGTGTGCATTGGCTGAAACCAACATCACTTCTGTCATACCATAACTTTCAAGACACTCAACACCAAATGCTGTATCAAATACTTGTTTCGTAGATTTGGGTAATGGCGCAGTACCAACAAATACATGACGGAGATGTTGTTTAGTCCAAGCAGATACCGCTGTATTACGATTTAAGCGTGCGAGTAGTGCCGCCATCGTGGGCGTAATCCACATCGCATTAACAGCATGATCCATCACTGGCTTCCAAAAATTCATCGCTTCGGCTGCGCTAAACTGCGGCGCGATCACAATCGAACCACCAGCTAAAATCGGACTTAAGACGGTATTTAAAAAACCCGCCATATAACCCATAGGCATCACATGTAACAATCGCGTGTCTTGATCAAGACCTACTAATTGATTAAATGCGTGCGCATTCGCCAGCATATTTTCTGTGGTATGACAAACGCCTTTCGGTTTATTGGTTGTGCCTGATGTGAAAAAAATTGCAATAATGGAAGTATTTATTGAGTGAATTTTGTGATCTAAATTTATTTCTGGAAAAGCTAATTCAGCAACTGTTTTAATATGTAGCTTTGGTTGCGTGATAGAAAGTATGTAATTAATATCTTTTTCGGGTAATGCGCTGTTGATAGGAATAATTGTAAAATTTCCGATTATCCCAGCAAAATAACATAAAATATAGTCTATGCAATTTGGAAGTTGAATAGCAATTTTATCAGAACGAGCTGCACCTTGTATTAGAAAAAATTGCGCCAACTGAGAAGCTTTATAAAATAATTCCTTTCCGGTAAGGGATTGAGTATTGTCTTGAAGGACAACTTTATTGGCTTGTTCACGCAATAAAATATCAGCTAATCGATTAATCATATCTAACACTCTACTTTCTCCTGCTCTCCTCCATAGTAAATTTTAAAGAGAGGCTTCCAATTTCCATGCACACCGCTTTCAGAAAGAATTTTAGCTTGCGCTTCGACCAATTCACGTGGTGCATTCGCTTTGTCATGTGCACAAACCGCTGCAATCAAACGTCTAGGATCGACACGATATTGCATCGCATATTTTTCAATAATTGGCATATAACTGGAATGAAACAAAGAAAATCCAGAGACAATATCAACTGAACTAATCCCTTTAGATTGAATCAACGGTAAAACATATTTTTCACCGATATCCATCACATCAATTGGGTCTACGTTAACTTTGATTTCCTTTCTGATGAGCGCACAGATCAGTTGCTCGGTAGGTGTATTACCAGCGCTACGCCCAAAACCTTGGAGAGAAGAATCGACAATTTCAACGCCTAATTCAATTGCTTTAAGTGAATTTGCAACACCCATGCCTAAATTATTGTGACCATGAAATCCGATACGTAATGTTGTAGATTGCTCACGAATAGCATGTACATACTGTTCAATGTCTTCAGGAAACATGCCACCAGCAGAATCCACGATATAAATTAAATCAGCGCCAAATTTTTCTGTTTCAAGCGCATACCTTGCAAATTCCTCTGGCGTTGACACATAAGATTTCATGAAATTTGCGCAAACAAACATGCCATATTTTTTGGCACGCTCTACAAATAATTGGGATTGGTGATACTCTTCGACATTGGTGCCAATTCTAATAAATGACATGCCATAATCTGCGGCCATATCGATATGTTTGAGTTCAGCGATACCCGGAATACAAAACATACCCCATGAGGCATTTTTGACTGTTTCTGCGGTGGCTCTTAGATAAACTTCGTCTGTTTCAGCTGCGACGCCTTTTGTCTTTTCTGAAGCGCCAAGACCCATGCCGTGACCGATTTCTATCAACTCAAACCCTGCATGATCTAATGCTCTGACAATATTTCGCGTATCTTCTTCTGTAAACTGAAAATTGATAGCATAACTTCCATCACGGAGCGTACATTCTAAAATACGGGGGCATGCCATTGTCATTATAATGTCCTATTTCTATACAAATATTCCATTGAATACTTAACTAATCTAGAATTATTTTCAATTTATTGAAAAAATAATAAACAATTAAGCCTGATATTCTCATCAATATTTGTAAAGCTGATAGTATTGAATGCTATGGAATATAATTCAAGTACTTTTAAAAATTAAGCGAATGAGAGTTTTATATCTGCGAAAACAGTACGTTTAGAGTTATTTTGTTAAAAAAACTTCTACTTTATGGGCGAGTTTATGCAAGTCTTCATGGGAATAGTCAAAACTCGATAAAAACCCCATATCTTCCTCAGAAGTCTGAAAAAGTGTATAAAAAAATGCTAATGCATCCAACCAATCAAATTCATGGTTAATCATCGCGGTGATTTGCGCATCAATCGTCCTAAAATTAGTAATCTTGTATACATTATTCGAGACATTATAAAAGCGCTCGCCAAAAGTCATCACAGGCTTTTTGAGCATCAACGCTTCAATACCCATTGTGGATGAAATTGCAATGACGCCTTTTGAACCTTCTATCAGAGAATAAGTATCGACTCTATGATCAATGAAAAATACATTATGATGGCAAGCAACATCTTTGTAATAATTTAACGGCCTTCTCCCAATACTTGGCATATGTTCTTTAACTAACAGCACCGTATTGATTGGCATGCTTTTAGAAATCATTTCAATAATTTTTCTTTGATCGTTAAACCAACGACCTTGTATGAGGGTCGAAGACTCAGGCTCAAAATGTAGTGGATAAATTAAATAATTCATGTTCTTTAAACTTTGCGTATCCGTTAAGCCTTCTTGCGATAAAAACTTGTGATAGCGTTTTTTTCTTAAAATCTTTTGAACGCGGTAGAAGGGGATTAGCAGTGGATTCCATTCATAATGTATGCCATTTCTATCGTGTAAATAATTGGATAAATATTGAAAGAAGACTTTGAAATCTTTAACTCGAAATGCGCGATAAGAAGCATCTGGCGAACCCATATAGGAGGGTCTCTTTCGTGAATTGGCATATCTCACTATTTCATTTTCAACTTGAGTGACATCGATCTCACCCTTCTTCACTAAGGGCAAAAATTCAGAAAATTTTTCTCTGAAATCATCTGG
>CAJCIZ010000038.1 GCA_903970525.1 Myxococcales bacterium
ATTTCTTCAAGAATTTTTGTCTTTTTTAGGTACTCCCCCAGAGATTTGAGCGACAAATCTGATCGTATAATAATCATTATGCGATAAATTTGATGGCTACTCATCGCATAATTGGTTTATAATAGCTTATTATCATAGGAAAAACTGATCGTATAATTATTAATGACAAAAAGCTCTCCCATTGAAAACTATATCGCTTATCAGAAATCGACTGATAAATCCCCCTCGACGTTAGCCAGTTATCGCAGTGATCTCATCCAATTCTCCATTTGGTTTCATTCGGTTAATGGCGCAAAAATGACCTTGTTCAATATAACTCCGACCGATACCCGCCAATACAAACAGTATTTGATTGCTTCTGGTTTAAGACCACAGACAATCAACCGACGATTATTGTCTTTGAAGTATTTTTTAAAATGGAGCTGGGATACTAAGAAAGTTAAATATACTTTCCCATTACCGAAGACAGTAAAGCAGACCCAGGCAATCCCTAAATGGCTGAGTCGCACTGAACAAAATCAAGTTTTTCGCCATATAGAACGCTATGGAAAACCCAGAGATATTGCGATCGTAAGGGTTTTAATGAACACAGGACTGCGCGTTAGTGAGCTATGTAATTTAAAGTGGATGCATGTTATAATGACAGACCGAAAGGGAAAGCTATTAGTAAATGCCGGAAAAGGTCGTAAGTATCGTGAAGTTCCTTTAAATAAGGATGCTCGTCAGGCATTTCTTGATTTGGATTATCAAACTCATGCGGGTAGTGATGCGTTTATTTTCAGTGGTCAACGGGGAGTACTTACCCCTCGAGGGGTTCAGCTCATGTTAAAACGGCTGAATATCCCAGGTGAACCATTATCACCGCACCAACTCAGGCATACTTTTTGTAAAAACTTGGTGGATGCAGGTATCAGCTTGGAAAAGGTCGCTTCTCTTGCGGGGCATGAACGCTTAGATACAACAAAACTATACTGCCATCCCTCTTTTGCAGATCTCAGTGAAGCCGTAGAGCGCATCGGAGAACTTGATTAATGAGTTTGATAGAGGTTTTACCCGATTATGAGGCAAAGAGATTTGATAAGACCCCCACGCTATCGAATGATGAACAAAAACATTATTTTAGGTTGGATGATCCTATCGTGGAGTTAGTCAAAGGTTTAGAGGCACATCATAAGATTGGCATACTGCTCCAGTATGGCTACTTCAAAGCCAGCGAGAAATTTTATACCCAACAAATGTTCAAAGTGGCTGATATAAAATTTGTCGCAAAATTACTGGGGTTACCGACTCCCAGAGATTTTTCTTCAGGGTATAGCGATCGTGCACGTCAAAGACACAGATTATGGATTCTTGAGCGTTGTGGGTATGTAGAGTTCTCTAGTGCTGAAGTTTTTTTTGAGGAACTTGTGCAAGATATGGTTTCTCAGCAAATGCATCCAAGAAAGTTGTTTTATTTTATTGTTGAAAAATTACGTAGCAAAAAGATTGAACTCCCCAGCTACGATAGAATTGTAAGAACGATTACAGAAAAGTTTAACGGTTTTGAAAAAAATGTTTTGCAAACCATAGCCCGCGTAATCACGCCTGAGCTAGAAGAAGCCCTTGAACAGATGATCAGTACAGCAGGAGAGCATTATCAGCGCACGTTATTAACGCGCCTCAAAGGTATTAACCAATCCATGCGACCAAGACAAATCAAACATGGCATGCGTAATTTTCTGATTATCAAGAAGTTGTTTAAAGAATTAAAGCCTATCATTGAAAGCTTATCTTTATCTTCAGAAGCAACTCAATATTATGCACAGTGGACTGTCAAAGCAAAGACAACCCAGATTACTGATATCATTGACCCTAATAAACGCTATTTATACCTGATTACATTCATCGATCATTATTACAAGGTTTGGCAGGATACCTTGGTTGATATAATATTAAGGTGTGTTCAGCAACAATTGAATAAGGTAGATAAAGAGCTTAATATTATAGTAAAAGGACGATTGCTTGAAAAAAATAAATTAGCCACTTCTGTTTTATCAGGTTTTCATGAAACCCAAACAACCATTGCGGCTGTGAGAAAAACTTTACATAACGATGCTTTTAATAGTGATGAAAAGATTGAAAAATTGTATAAAATCATTCCTAAAGAAACAACGAGTTTATCATTAGTTAAAGCTGAAAAGGATGCAGAGAAGCTTAAAGTCCAGCTCGACAGTGAGGAAAGTCACGAAGATCAATTTGATATTTTGTCTAACTTCTCAAGAAAACTACAAAACCGCGTAGCTGATATTATTAAACACCTTGATTTTGACGCAAGTAATACAGCTGGAGATCTTTATGCAGCAATAACCCATTATCAGTCAGAAAAACTCACCCCAACGGCTCCCGATGAATTTTTGGACGAACATGAATACAACGCTATTTACAAAAATGGAAAATTTAATGTGTCTCTTTATAAAGCGATTTTATTCTGCAAAGTATCAAACGCCATCAAATCAGGACAACTCAATTTATTGAGTTCTTATCGCTACTTATCAATAGATGGTTATTTAATTGATGAAGCTGAATGGGGGAAAAATAAACATCTTATTCTTGAAAGGCTTGGACTATCCCATTTTGAAAATATTGAGGATATCCTTTCCACACTCCGTGAGTTACTCACTAAGCAATTCATTGATGTCAATCAACGAATCATTCAAGGAGACAACCAATACGTTACCATTAAAAAAGATGGAACGTTTTCACTTCATACTCCCGCTATTCAAAAGCCAGATTATGACGCTATTTCAGTAATCATTGGCAAAGATAGATATGTGCCGATTTTGCAAATGATGGCGGAAATGAATTCTCTGTGCAACTTTACCTCTAATTTTAAGCATTATAAAATAAAGGGAGCAAAAGAAAAACCAAACAATGAAATATTTTATGCTGGGATCTTTGCTTTAGGCAGTAAAATTGGCTTACATAAACTTGCTAATACAGCCGTTGGCATCAATTACCATACTCTATCCAATGTTGTTAATTGGTATTTCTCATTGGATAACTTATATATGGTGAACCAGGAATTGGTTGATTTAATATCAAAATTATGGTTGCCCAGTAAATTTAAAAGAGAGAAAAACCTCTTACACACATCCAGTGATGGGCAGAAAGAGAATGTATCCGTAGAATCATTAAATGCCAACTATTCCTATAAATACCACGGTAATGGTAGAGGAGCGAGTATATATCGCTTTATTGATGAGCGGGGAATTTTATTTTACACTACCGTATTTAGCAGCTCTGAACGAGAGGCCGCCTATGTTATTGATGGTCTGTTGCACAATGAAATCATCCAAAGTGATATGCATTCAACAGATACCCATGGGTATACAGAAATGATCTTTGCTATCTCGCATTTAATTGGGGTGACATTTGCACCGCGGATAAAAGATATCGCCTCTGTCAATTTGGTAAGTTTTGAAAAAATTAAATCTGTAGCCAATAACAATTATCCTATTAAGCCCGAACACTACGTCAAAGAGAATAAAATTGTAAGGAACTGGGATAATATCCTGCGATTAATTGCAACCATCATGCTTAGGAAACACCGAGCCTCAACAATTTTGAAAAGGCTCAGTGGTTATGCTAATCAGCATCCTCTACAAGAGGCATTGAAAGAGTTTGGTCGCATTATTAAGTCCATCTTCGCTTTGAAATATATTGATGACGTAACCTGGCGGCAAATGATAGAAAAACAGCTTAATAAGGGTGAATTAGCGAACAAGTTTGCCTCTGCTGTATCTTTTGCAGACCAAGAAATTGTGGAAGCTTATCAGAATGACCAAGAAATATCAGCTTTGTGTAAAACCATCATCCAAAATATAATCATATTATGGAATTACATTGAGCTGACAAAGATAATTATGCGATCAGATAAGGTGGGTAGGGAAGCTTTGCTTGATGACATCACCAGTGCGTCAATACTGACTTGGAGACATGTAAATCTGCACGGAACCTATGATTTTAGCAATTTAACAGCAGCAAATGACTCAGATTATTCATTGGAGGAGGTTATTGCTTTTAAGGCAGCGTAAACCAAATTTATCGCATAATGATTATTATACGATCAGATTTGTCGCTCAAATCTCTGGGGGAGTACCTAAAAAAGACAAAAATTCTTGAAGAAATT
>CAJCIZ010000039.1 GCA_903970525.1 Myxococcales bacterium
GACTCTGTTTGCAAACAGCTCTTTAAATTTATAACCGAGAACTAATTGAATTAACCCACAGATTCTTTTAACGAACCGAAATTTGAATATGATAAAAATAAGTCCAATATTAATAAATCAAAACATGGCATTTCATTAGAAGAAGCCAAGAAGTTATGGTTTGTTCCATCAGTTGAATTAAGCGCCAAAACTGTTGTCCGTTTAATTTCTGCGAGACGCAGCAGAAAAACCGAAAGGAAATTTATCATGAAAACATCTAAACAGAAAAAAATTAAAGCATCCGATTTTGATGCTGCTTTTGATGAAGGCGAAGTCACAGAGTATCTTGATCTTAGGTCAGTAAAAGCACAGTATCCTACGCAGCGTATTAGCATAGACTTTCCCAAAAACATTCTTGAGGAAGTTGATATTGATGCAGCTAAAATTGGTGTGACGCGCACATCGCTTATTAAAATGTGGGTTGCAGAGCATTTATCTAGGTAAAAAGAAAAAAGTAAAAGGTCAGCACATGTCACGCAGCGGTGTCATATTATTTCCATTCATTCGTGAATTACAAGCGTTGGTCAACGATTCAGGTTCTGATTCAGAAGCTGAAGTGCAACCCGTTAAAACGATGGGTGATCTTAGTATTTTACTGTCGCAATGCAAACACAAACTCAAGGCGCAAACTCTCACGACAATGATGGATAATCTGGCGTCTCTTTCAATTGAAGATCAAAAAAAAGTAAATAAAATTATTTCTTATGTCATGGAAAGATGCAGTGAGCATTTGCAAAACCAACAAAAATGTTCGCATTTTACAATTCAACGTGTCGGTGTGATTTTGCGTAGTTTGACACAATTGCCGGTGAGCATGAGTAAAAATGCTGAGCTTTATTTGTTGTTGCTGACGCGCTTAGACAGCTTGCCAGCAAGCCATTTCAGTTCGCCGGATACTAATTCAAGCATTCTATTAGCGTTAGCAAAGTTAGATATTAACTTGCAAGATTTTATGCACTTGCTAAAGTCTTTATTGCAGCCGTTCCAAGAAAGTGAATTTTTATCAGTTGATAACGCATTTATGCTTTCTTCAAAGTTATGGCAATTTTGTGTTTTTATGCTAACAAAAGCAAAATCACATCAAGAAATTCGTAACTTATGTCATGCAACGAGAATAGATGCACTTTATCAAACGGTAGATAAGTATCTTAAAGAACACGAAGATGAGCACGAATCAACAGAATCTCATTTTCAAGAAGAGTTGTGCAATAGAATTGAAGAATTACTCAATAAAGAATATCAGCAAGATCTCCAAATAGAGTATGCCATAGGCACCTATCAGTTAGATCTCGCTTTTCCCAAGCTAAAACTCAATATTGAAATTGATGGCCCCACACATTATCGCAGTGAAAATTTAATTCGTAGTTCACGGTTTCGTGATTATTTACTGTCTGACTATTTTGGATGGAAAATCATTAGAATTCCTTTATTTGAGTGGCAGAAGCAAACAGATAAACAGGCAAAAATAGATTATCTCTTATTAAAGCTTACGCATTATCCAATGATACTGAATCATTTTGCGCAGACGCGTCTAATCTTTTTGATAAAAGCAAAGCAGGCACAAGAAGAAGAGGAAGAGAGTAAAGAATATGAATTACCAGAACCGAAAACCAGCAGTGTAGTAACCAAGCGTATACCTATTCAAAACAAGCCATCTGCAATTGTAACTACAACTCCGACAGCAAGATATCTGGCGAGTATTTTTTCAGGATTTAGCGACGACGCATTACTTTCTTCTCTTTCTGAATGGAAGTTATCAGACGATACCGTTTACTATAAAACAAGCATAGCGAATGTTGCTAAAAAGAAAATTAAGGCACTCAAAGAATTTTCTACTGCTAACGGCGTTAAAATATATTCTGAAAAAGATAGAAAAAAACCAGAAGAGGTTTCGCTCAGTATTAAATCAAATTGTAGAGGCTTAAGTTTCTTTCAAGCTGTTTATGATGCTATGGAGTTGTCTGAAGAGAAAGCTCAAGCGGTAGAGCAAATTGTTAAGACAATTTACGACTATAGTAATAGCAAATAACACTTCTTCACCCTCCTCATAGTCATAATTAATTCAATAAGTTAAAGCAGAAGCAGGCATGCTTCCTGTGCTACTGTTAATAAAAATCAACAAAACAACCCCTTCTTCTATTAGGCAGCATGCAAAAAGAAGAGGTTGTTTTTGATTGTTTGGCATAATGACACCCCATAAACAGGAGAGAATGCAGTTTATTTAGTATCCCATATTCTATAACTACCTAAATTTAATGCGTTTTTATGGTGTATTTGCTATTTAGATAGTGATACTTTTAATACTCCCTTAATCATCTGATAATATAATAGCCAGACTAATCTTACGAAACATAGCCATGCTATCAACTGTTACACCACTGACTACAGCACTTCTACAGTTGCCGTCACAAAAGCGTTATGAGTTGTATTTATTTGATTTTGACTTCACTCTAACACAAGACGATAGTGAAGATATCGATGAAGAAAACAGTGAAGAATTGGCAAATAACATCAAACCTGGTCTGGCAGATGCATTTAGAGCAATTTGGGCTTCAGACAATGCTCTGGAAATTTTGACACGCAATCCTGACAATGATTTAATTACTAAACACTTAGCTGCTGCTGGTTTGACAACAGATGAGATCAAAAAAATTCTTATAAAAAATAAAAACTCTATGTCCAGTGGATCAAAACCAGATTGGGCGATCAAGGCTCTTGAGGATCACGCATACGCAGAGGTAGCTTATTACTATGATGACGAGAATGAATTTTTGGAAGCAGCAAAGTCGAAACTATTAGCCGCACAAACTAAAGGAACCTGTATTGGCCGTAAACTAATAACAGTAGAAGTCCCTTTGGAGGCCAAATACTCAGAGCATTTAACAAATATTGTCTGCAAGCTCAAGGATCGCACTAACTCGACAACCATACCATATTGTCATTTTTTTAGTGCCGACACACAGCAAAATACACCTGATCTATCTAGTAGTCATGAACTAGCTTCTGATGGAGCAATAACACCCACATTGAGCTTGAATTCATTAAGTCGTAAGACCAACGAAAAATAAGATATTCAAAGAGTTTTATTTGTTTTTTTGAGTTTAGACTTCTCCTCAGAGTCCTCTTTCTCATCGAAAATCTTTTTCTCAAAATAATCAATCAAATGATTAGCGCTAAAAACTACATTATAATGAGAAATCTTCTCCGCATTCTTAGTTGGCTGTAAACTCAAAGAGTTTCTTAAATGATGAGCATAAGTATAAACAAAAGTATTAGCAATACCAAAAATAAGTATCTCGCCTTTTATTGTAATCAAAAAGAAGCTAATCCTTCAGCCCCATGTGATATTGTTTTTTGTGTCGACCGCTCGACATAAGCAATCTCCTCGATATTATATTACAATATAGCACTCATTTAGAAAATCGCCTCAGACTTGGCGAGTTAGCTATCTTGGAGTGCAACGCGAATGGATGTTGTGCTTGAGAAAGTGAATACGTTTGAGGCTCAAGTGGCGAAGCGTAGTGTTTTAGCAAATGGATAGAGGCAACTTCTGAGGCATGCCCCGCGTAGGGTATTTTTATATGAAATTACTGCTATCCTAAAATCTCACCAGCATATAACCTCTTTAAAAATTTATTCCATGGTAACACCAAGCCAAAATCTTTTTTTAATACATCTTCTCCACAATACACGCCATAGCAAGCATGAGGTTTAATTGAAGAGGCAAGCAAGCTCTGGAATCCGCTATTGTGTTCTATTTTCCATGTTTTTGAACTTTTCACTTCTATTGCAATAATTTTAGCCCCACGTTTCCAGATAAAATCAATTTCAATTCCATCGGAAGTTCGCCAATAAAAAAGTTCTCCACCTATGTTCTGATAGGATATGTGTGCATTTAATTCATGAAAAATAAATGTTTCAAATAAAGTGCCCCGTTCTTCACTGCTAGGTTTATCACGTAACATTTTTTGAATGGCACGTGTAACACCGCAATCAAAAAAATAAAATTTAGGATGAGAAACTTCTTTAACTTTTGCTCTTGGCATCCATGCAGGCAAACAATTTCCTATTAAAGTGTCGATAAGAATCTCAAAATAACTTGTCACAGTTGCACGTGGTACGCCAGCATCCCGCGCTATATTCGAAAGATTAGTTACTTGGCCATTCATGATTGCAGCAACTTCAAGAAAGCGACCAAATGCTTGTACGTTGCGAGTCAATGCTTCTTCCTTAATCTCTTCTCTAAGATAAGTACCAACATATGCCTCTAGCTGATCTATTCTGGTTTCGGGATCAATAATAACATTGGGCAACGTGCCAAATTCAAGTGCGTCTTCTAACGCAATAGCATCGCCATATTCGGCAACAATTAATGGATACATATGCTTTATGGAGGCACGTCCTGCTAACAAATTAGCGTGCCCACGTTTTAATTTTCTTGCACTTGAGCCACTTAATGCAAATTGATAGCCGTGGCTCTCAATCAGAGAATGAACATCATTTAATAGAAGAGGTATGCGCTGTATCTCATCAACAATTATCCAGGTTGTTTTTGGATCTTGTGCCAGAACGCGTTCTCGAAATTGTTCTGGCGAACCTGACAACGCAAAATAAGTATCATTTCTTAGAAGATCAATGTGCAGGCTGTCCGGGAAACAGGCTTTTAACCAAGTACTTTTTCCAGTGGCACGCGGACCAAAAAGGAAAAAGGAACGAGTTGGTTTTTGTATTTTTCTAGGGAAATTGCCTTTTTGAGCCATAGAGACCTTCCGTAAATATTAACATCTTCGCTGTAAATATTACCGTATTATTTACAGAATAGACATATAATTTGCGAATTATTTAGATGATTTATCTCATAAGTAACAGTAAAAATTATATTTATCAATAAGATATAAATATAGAGTTATCCAAGGGATACAAATAGCATGCGAAGTATTCGAATGTATTATACTTAATCAAATACAATAAAATAGGAGTAGGACCATGTCAGGCAATCGTCCTAGACAGCCCGATCCCGCTAAAGAGGAAAAGCTACTCGATGATGCAATGCCGAAAAAAGCACTGTCAGGCTCGCAGGCTGAGGCGTTAGCGTTTTTGCAAGCGCGACATAAGATGATAGAGCTTATGGCTCGCGATTCTGGTGCTGCAAATTCTCTTAATCATATAAACTCGATATTGGATCAGCTAACAGCCATCATCGAGAAATTTAAAAATAACGAAGCAATGGATGAGTACGTCTTAGAACCTCTTTTTGTTGAGGCGGAGAATACACCTGCCAGTGTGAAAGATATATTGAAAGAAATCAGAATGTGTCTAAGACCTTTTCTTCAATCTTTGTTAGCGCCTAGCAATAGCCGTCACTTAACTAACATTGTTGGCGCATTACAAGAACACATTATTAGTTTTTTAGGCATGGAACAATTTGTATCAACGCACGTTTCAAAAACACTTCAAAAAGCCACTGAGCAAGCAAGCTATATGGCTGCTATGCGGGGCAAAAGAATTTTACAAGAATGGAAAGATGAAGTGGCTTCAACCAAAGTTGGAATAGATCAACAAAAGCCCTATTTAAATTTAGGGTATTCACGAGATGACCATTTACTTCGAGAAGAGAGGGAGAAAAAAAAGCGATTAGACTTAAGTCGACTAGAAGAAGAGAAGAACGTTATAAATGTGCTCGATAATCCTAGGGGGTGGTTGGCGTTAGGATTAAATGCGCTGAATAAAAATAAGCTTAAAAATCTTATGACACAGTTCTGGGATAACAAGTGGGAAAAGCCATTTGCTTATTGGGGAGTCTCTCTTCATTCGGTGTTGAGTGCTAACATAAAAGTAATGTTAAGCAATAGAGGATTTCTTGCTCTGAAAATGCAAAAATTAAATCATACCATTTTGCAAATGAATCCTGGAGTTATGTCAGAATACGATATTGTTTTTTTGGCAACAAAAAAATTGAATCCAGACACGTTGCCTCATATCTTAGAGCAAAATCAATATAAACCAATACTTATTCAGCACGATGAAAATCAATATAGTTTGTATGCATTTCATGAGAGTGAATGGACACTTAGAAAAACATTTTGGTACGAGGTTAAACTATCGCAAAAATTACCTGAGACACCAGGGGAGATAGAAGGCATAAAGGCTCACCAAATACTTGTTGGTATAGAAGCGGAGGAGAAAGGTGGGGTAACCTGGATGGTCCGTGTATCGCCGACAGAAGTCATCACAGGACGATTGACAAGTGAATCATCTAAGACGACTGATGCAAAAGAAGATGTTGAGCGAGTCCCAGATAAGCTCATCAATGAAGTACGAGAAAAACAGAGAATATCAGATGAAAGCAGAAGCGCGATCATTTCTGCTGTGGCAAAGCGGGATGGCATTGAACCTCTGGCTTTTTCTTTCAAGAGAGAGCAGAAGCAAGAAGAGAAAGACTATTTTGTTATTAATGTAGAGAATCTAGAGTCTGGCATAATAAAGGTTATCAACCAAAATCATGATGATTCTAAGTTACTTCATATTTTATTCAATGATAATTTTAATCAAGCATTGGAAAGAGGTGACATCTCAAGACTCTTTGAATTTCCTGGTCACTATGAATTTCCTGATTTCTTGATGATGGTATTGTCGCCAGAGGTATTCAAATATGTTAAATCAAATGAAATAACTTTCGCGCAGCTCATGTCTATATTTGATCATTGTTCTGATGAAATGAAAGGGTACGGAATACAGTTTCTCAAGCTTGCTTTTTCAAGAAATGGTCAAGAAGCGATGAAAGAAAAATTCATCTCATTTGATGAAATGATAAGTTGTTCGAAAATTAGAGCATTTACTAGAGTTCATACTACGTCGAGTATGAGAACAGACATACCAACAGATGCCAATGGTGTTTCATATTATAACTGTTTTGACATCCGTTTCTTAAAGTTATTGATAAGCGATAATGGCTTAACCGCTTTTCGCGAAAAATTAATGACTTGGAATCAAATAAATAATTTTTCCCTAGGCAAACTAGAGAATCTATTATCAATGAATGGATTAAAGGCGCTCCGTAGCGGGATACTTAATTTAAAAGAAATTCAATCCATGAATGAGGTTGTTTTGTATTTGATTCTAACCGATGATGTTTTTGATGCTATCGAAAAAGGTGTGATTTCTCGAAGCGATGCTCAGAATGCTTCATCAATAGCATTAAATTTCATATTTTCTAAAGTGGGCGAAACTGTCATAAAAGACGGATGGCTGACTATTCATAACATTATCTACGATGTAGATCCCCAATTTCTGCCAACACTGTATAAGCTATCAGACGAGGCTATGCTCGCATTCAAGAATAAACTTATTCCGATAGAAAAATTATTTAAACCGAAACCAGGTTCACAAGCTCAATGGACGCCGGCGCTACTTTCTTCACTGGTTTCTGATATTGGTTTGGATCTTATAAAGCGAGGACAGATAGATCTCACTTGTCCAATTGATGCCGTTTGCTTAGAGATAGCCTCGTCGGATTTGGGTAGAATAGCTGTGAATGAAGCGATTTTACCGCGAGAATTTAAGCAGCCAGAAATTTTTCATTTAAATACAAAATTAACGAATATTGTTAATAAAGTTACTGAAACTTCAGGAGAAGTTAAACGAGAAACATCCGCTCATTTTAATTATCTCTCTATGCCAGAATCTCTTGAAAGACAGCGTTGGGAGGTTAAATTAGATATTGTTGCATCGTTAGGAGATGCTTTAATAAAATGTGCGCCTCAGTATGATTCTAAGATAACTGAACAAGAACTTTTATCACAAGTCAGTTTTGCATTTAAGAAGTTGGACACATTGAACTACTTACAGATAAAATACTTTAATCTTAAAGAATCACCTGCGCCACATGAAATAGCTAAGCGAAAAATGGAAATTCTGAACGAGGCACTGAATTATTTTCTTCGTGGAGATTATAAAAAAATATGCCGTGAATCTTGGAGTGCATTGGCGAATAATCCTTTGTTTTTAAAAAAAGTGCAGCAGATTTATTTAGACTTGGTTGATGAATATCTTGGAGACAAGCAGCTTACTTCGCAAATGCTAGGAACTCTCAAGTCGACTCTTGTTGCGCAGAGTTTTGTGTTGAATTTAGAGGCACCACCGAAAGCAGATTACAGCAAAAAAGAATTACCGCCATTAAATGAAGTAGGAGTTCCCAAAAAATCTAAGAGTTGGTTATCAATATTTTCGAGTGCGACGCCAGTGGATGTTGCGCTTGAGAAAGTGAAAGAATTTGAGGCTCAAGTTACGAAGCGGGGCGTTCTAGGGAATGGATAGAAGTAAATTACAGATTATTTTGGGTCAATCAAATTTCATATCAATAGATTTTCTAGGCTCTTTTGTTGTTGATATAGGCTCATCGGTTATATCCTGAAAATCTATTGGACGAAAGAAGTGTGGCACGCTCTGTGTTTTTGATTTTTGAATGAGAAGAAATTTATTATTAAAAACAGGCAATGGATTTTTGTGGATTCTATTTAATAGAGATACGATGAAATCGTCTTTTTCATTATCAGGCAGTCTCAATTTAATTATTGATTTTCCAGAATAAATATAGCAATTGTTTTGTTGATCTATAATAATTGGCATTTGACTTTTTGCTACTAGTGATCCCGTGACCTCTGGAAATAGGTTAGGAAAAATTTTAAGATATTTATTGATTTCACTTTCATTCCAATTTTTTACTAAAGTATTAACAACTTTAGCTTCAATTAACTGGCTGTTGCTTTTAATAAAATCTAAAATAAGTTGGGAAGTGTAAAGACCTATTCCGCTAATTTTATTGATGATCGAGCAATATAAATAAGTGCTCTCCTTCGTCTGATTTTTTCTGAGAAGATACGATAACATTATTGTCTTTTTGCTCTTGATAGATGTCTTCATAATATTTTAATACAGATTCTCGAGTTCGAGCATCTTTCTCATCTTTGCCATCTTCCCTAGTGTTTTCTTTGACATTTTTCCGTTTAATGATTGTTAAATTGATATCATTAATCGGTTGAGGCATTTCAGATAATAATGCTGGTGGAACGTCATGCTTTGTTTTGTAAAATTCTCTAAGCGCATTTGTTATATCAGGATACTCAGATGTAAAAAAATAATCACTTGTTATTGTGGGTCTAAATGGAGCTGTGTGAGGAGCTATATTAAGAGATATGTTTGGGGCTATGTTAGGAGGTATTTTAGGAGATAATCTAGGAGATAATAGACTAAGTCGTCGAACTAATTGTGAAACTCTTGTAACACTCGGTAGATGAGCTTTCATTCTCAAGTATTGACTATGCTTGGCATTAAAATTTTTCCATAACAACTCGTAATTTTCTTTCGGTATTAAGGTTAAATGTTTTAACAGTTCTTGAAGATTTTTAACATAGCTATTTTCTTTAAAATCTATTGTACTTCTTCTTTGTATAAACCATGGGAATGATGTTAGTACATCGCCACTCAGTAATATTGGAATCATGGGAAATATAAATTTTGTGGGATCAACAGGCCTTAATTTTTCCATTTCAATTTCAAATCTAACATTAGTACCTTTGTCAAATTTATATCCAAGTGATTCTGTACCAAAAAGCAACCAATGATTACACTGAGGAATTTGTTTCATATATTCTTCAATATTGTTGCCTTTTATGACTGATTGATCATCGAGTTCGACATTTAATCCAGCATGTAACAAATGAATGCGAAGTATTTCTAAAAAGGGTTTAACAAAACTATCTGATCCTTTAGTATGTACTGGCCATGCATAAGTTATAAAGCATTGATAGCAAATGCCATCCAATTGTTTTTTGATTTTATCTAATATTTCATTAAAATCATCTGCGAGTTCTTTATCCTCGCTAAGCGCTTTAACAAAACTTTTCTGGCTCTCAAATAAAGCTCGTTCTTTTTTCCCCATCGTTTTTTTGAGTAATGCATCATGATATTCGTATAAATTTTTCTTATTATCCATGATGATTTTTTCAAACACATTGCGATAGTGAAGATTATTTTGATAGCTCAAGTCACTATTATCTTTTAATAATGCAAGTTCTCTCTTGATTTGATTTATACAATTACCAATCGCAAGCTCACATTGATTCAGTGTTGCCCATTTATCCCTGTTTTTTAATAACAAGTTCTTGAACTGTTCTAGTGTTAGTATTTGAGCATTTAGCATTGCAAAATAGTCCACTTCATGTGAAGAATTTTTTAATGCAAATGCTTCAAGCCCCTCTTGAAGAGATTTAATAAGTATGTTTAAGCTATTTGCACAATGAAGTTTTTCTTCTTCGTAGTTTTTTGCATCATTCTTGTGATCTTGCTCATCATCTGTTTCCTCTTCTGAAGAACTAGCATCTAATGATGATTTCCTTGTCGGTGAAAGAGTGCGCAGCTTAAACTTTGTGTTTGTAAACATTTTATCTATTCTCATCACTTATTTTTACAAATAAAACTAGATCGGAAGTATAAAGCAGCTTTTTCTAGGGAATCAACCCCTTCGCTCATTGTTGTGCTCGGATTTCTTCCGTTTCTAGGAAAAAATGGAGATAGGACTTGATAAAAGAGAGAATGAAATACAGTTTGCGCTGCTTGTATATAAAATACGGGGTGGCAGTGAATTGTTCCTTTCGCGCGGAGCTTGCGAGCACGAAAAAATTTTACAGTGACAGGACCCCAGTCATTAGATAGTCAAAGTAACATCTGCTCCCTCACCCATCGCTTCGCTGGATACTTCCCAGATGCAAGGGGAGCGGTGAGTGATTAAGATTCCGTTATTACAACCATCTTATCCACTTTCTGATATCCGCGAGGCAGTTTCAAGCCACGTCGGCCGCGTTCGCCTAGGTAATGTTTCCAATCGTTTGGCTTTAGTTTTAATTGCTTGTTGCCTGAGACTAATCCTAAGACTTGTCCTGGTTGCAACACAGCAATATCCACTAAAAATTCTTCGCGATTTAACACACGACTACCAGGGATGCTTAAGATTTTATTGCCTTTGCCTTTAGATAACGCAGGTAATTCTTTCAGAGGGAAAATTAACATATGACCTGTGTTAGTCACTGTTGCTACGAAATCCTTCTCAACGTTTGCTAACAAGCGTGGCGCCAAAGTTTTAGAGCCTTTGGGTAAAGAAAGAATAGTTTTACCACCGCGATTTTTCCCAGAAAAATCTTCTACCTTAATGATAAAGCCATATCCCGCGTCAGAAGCGACAACATAAAGTTGTTCTGCTTCACCCATAATCACCGCAGTAAATTCAGCGCCGGGTGGTGGATTTAAACGGCCTGTTAATGGCTCACCTTGTCCGCGTGCAGAGGGTAGAGTATGTGCTGGCAAAGAATAAACTCTACCAGTTGAATCAAAAAATATTGCTGGCTGATTACTACGCCCTAATGCCGCAGATAAAAATTCATCGCCTGCTTTATAACTTAAAGTGGTTGGATCTACCTCATGTCCTTTAGCAGCACGTATCCAACCTTTAGTAGAAAGCACAACAGTCAAAGGTTCCGTCGGCAGAATTTCAGATTCACTCATCGCTTGCGCTTCTTTACGTGCCACAATCGGTGAGCGGCGCTTATCGCCAAATTGTTCGATATCTTCTTCAATTTCTTTGCGTATGAGCTTTTTCAAGCGTGCATTAGACGCCAGCGTTTTTTCAATGTCTTCTTTCTCTTTGTTTAAATCAGATTGTTCACTCTTAATCTGCATTTCTTCTAAGCGAGCTAAGTGACGCAATTTAATTTCTAAAATCGCTTCCGCTTGTTCATCACTTAATGAAAAACGCTTCATTAAGACTTGTTTAGGCTTATCTTCTTTACGAATGATCGCAATCACTTCATCTAAGTTGAGATAAGCAATTAACAAGCCCGCTAAAATATGTAAGCGATGATTGACGTAATCTAAACGATGCTGCAAACGACGTTTAACAGTTGTGAGCCTGTACTCTAACCATTCGGTTAAAATAACCAGCAAGGTTTTGACTTGTGGACGGCCATCCAAGCCAATCATGTTTAAATTAACACGATAACTGCGTTCTAAATCAGTGGTTGCAAATAAATGCGCCATCAATGGTTCAATATCAACTCGATTAGAACGAGGAATGATGATTAAACGCGTGGGATTTTCGTGGTCCGACTCATCGCGCAAGTCAGAGACTAGCGGTAATTTCTTCGCCTGCATTTGTTCAGCAATTTGTTCCAATACTTTTGCGCCTGAGACTTGATGCGGCAGTGCGGTGATGACAATTTCATCGTCTTCAACGCTGTAAACCGCGCGCATACGCAGTGAGCCATTGCCAGTACGGTAAATATCTTTTAAATCTTTGCGCGGTGTAATAATTTCAGCATCGGTTGGAAAATCAGGGCCTGGTATGTGATGACACAGGTCAGCCAGTGTGGCATCAGGATTATCTAACAAATGAATCAGCGCAGCCCCCACTTCCGTTAAATTGTGTGGTGGAATATCGGTTGCCATCCCAACGGCAATCCCCGTTGTGCCATTCAATAAAATATTCGGTAAGCGCGCCGGTAATAAAGCAGGCTCTTGTAATGTGCCATCGAAATTAGGCGTCCAATCGACTGTGCCATCGCCTAGCTCACCGAGTAACACATCAGCATAAGCTGACAAACGCGATTCTGTGTAACGCATCGCAGCAAAAGACTTAGGATCATCCGGTGAACCCCAGTTGCCTTGTCCTTCAATTAGCGGATAGCGATAAGAAAATGGTTGCGCCATTAACACCATGGCTTCATAACATGCCATATCACCATGCGGGTGAAATTTACCTAACACGTCACCGACCGTACGGGCAGATTTTTTAAACTTTGCGCTCGCTTTTAATCCCAATTCAGACATCGCATAAATAATACGACGTTGCACAGGCTTTAAGCCATCACTGACGTGCGGCAGTGCGCGATCTAAAATGACATACATCGAGTAATCGAGGTAAGCTTTTTCTGTAAATTCGCGTAAAGGTACGCGTTCGACGCTTTGATCATTCATGCTGTTTGCCTCAATCTCTCTGAGCTAAATTGCCTTTACCTTCTAACCATGCTTTGCGATCTGCGGCGCGTTTTTTGCCGAGTAGCATATCCAGCATACTGTCAGTGTGGTCATTGTCTTTAATGGTGAGTTGGACTAGACGACGTGTGTCAGGATCCATGGTTGTTTCACGTAGTTGTAATGGATTCATTTCGCCTAAGCCTTTAAAGCGAATGACATTTACTTTCCCTTTCTTTTGCTCAGCCGCAATACGGTCTAGCACGCCTTGTTTTTCTGCTTCATCTAATGCGTAATACACATCTTTGCCATAATCGATACGGAAAAGTGGCGGCATCGCAACATAGACATGTCCTGCTGCAACCAACGGACGAAAATGTTTAAGAAATAATGCACAAAGCAAAGTCGCAATGTGTGAACCATCTGAATCCGCATCCGCCAAGATACAAATTTTTCCATAGCGTAAACCCGTCAAATCTTTTGCGCTAGGCTCAATACCAATCGCCACAGAAATATCATGCACTTCTTGCGACGCTAACACTTGCGTAGATTCCACCTCCCAAGTGTTTAAGATTTTTCCGCGTAATGGCATGATAGCTTGAAATTCTCGGCTGCGCGCTTGTTTCGCAGAACCACCCGCTGAATCTCCTTCCACTAAAAATAATTCACAGCGATTGATGTCTTGCAAAGAACAATCCACTAGCTTGCCAGGTAAAGCAGGCCCACTAGTCACTTTTTTACGAATCACAGTTTGCGCGGCTTTCATGCGGCGTTGTGCATTGCCGATCGCGAAATTCGCTAAGGTTTCACCCCAGGTGACATGTTGATTTAACCATAAACTAAATGCATCTTTGACAATGCCGGACACAAAGCTCGCGCATTCACGCGAAGATAAGCGTTCTTTGGTTTGTCCTGAAAATTGGGGTTCTTGTAACTTCACAGAAATAATATGTGCGCAATTGTCCCAGATATCTTCCGCGGCTAATTTAATACCGCGCGGTAATAAATTGCGGAATTCACAGAAATCACGCAAAGCTTCCAACAAGCCCAGACGAAAACCATTAACATGTGTTCCACCTTGTGGTGTTGGAATTAAATTCACATAACTTTCATTTAATATTTCACCGGGTTCTGTGATCCAAATTGCTGCCCAGTCAACCATTTCAGTGTTACCCGCAAATGAGCCAATGAAGGGTTCATCAGGGATATGTTCAATCTGTCCCGATGTTTCCATCAAGTAATGGCTTAAGCCGTTTTCATAACACCATTCATCGGTTTCACCACTTTGTTCATCATGGAAACTGACATGTAAACCTGCGCAAAGCACGGCTTTTGCACGCAAGGTATATTTTAATTTCGCAATATTAAATCGCGGGGTATCAAAGTATTTGTCATTCGGCCAAAAATGAATACTCGTTCCAGTTTCGCGCTTATTAACAGTCCCAATGATTTTGAGCTCTGTTTTTTTGTCGCCATCCGCATATTTCATTTGATAAATATTGCCATCACGTTTGATTGTGACGGTCAATTGTTTAGAAAGCGCATTCACCACTGAAATACCGACGCCATGCAAGCCGCCGGAAAAGCGATATTGTTTATTCGAAAATTTCGCACCACTGTGTAGCTTGGTGAGAATCAGTTCTACACCTGTTAATCCTTCTTCAGGATGTACATCCACTGGCATACCGCGGCCATCGTCAGTAATTTCAAGCGAACCATCTTTATAAAGGATGACTGACACGCTAGTCGCATGCCCTTCCATGGCTTCGTCCACACTGTTATCAATGGCTTCACGGGCTAAGTGATTGGGATTGGTGGTGTCTGTGTACATGCCTGGGCGCCGACGCACGGGCTCCAGACCGCTTAATACTTCAATCGATTCTGCGTTGTATGTTTTTGTCTTCATCAGGTTCCTGCCATAAAACTTTTAACAAATGTCGGTTTAACTGTAGCCATTGTAGCGCAACAATCGCCGGCGCAGTTTTGATATATCCGCCACGCATACGCTCAAAGGCTTCATCAGCCGGCATCACGATCACACGAATATCTTCATTTTCTTCTTTCAGACCAAATACCCCGCCTGCAGTACTGGTGTCAACTTTGCCACAATATACGTGTAGATATTCATTAGAGCCACCGGGGCTGACAAAATAATCATATATCGGGTACAGCGCTTCAATTTTACAACCTGCTTCTTCGGCGGCTTCACGTACGGCGGTCGCATCTGGTTTATCACCCGGGTGATAAACGCCCGCGACAATTTCAATTAACCAAGGGCTGGTCGGGTCTGATATTGCGCCGGGACGAAATTGTTCAATTAAAATGATTTGGTCAAGATAAGGATCATACGGCAAAATTGCAGCTGCCGAAAGTCTTTCTAAAACTTCACGGCTAACAATTTCACTCCACCCGCCATTGAATAATTTATAGCGAACTTTATACGAGGCTAAGCGGAAAACACCTTGGTATAACGTTTTGCGTTCGACGATTTCATAATCATCGTGAGTAAAGTGCGGGGGAATTTTTTCATACATGTTAGCGTCCCGATAATTCTTGAATCGTTCGTTCTAGCTCGTGAACTTTTTCTTCTAAGGATTCAATTTTTTTGCGAGAGCGGGCTAACACTTTAGCTTGTGCATCAAATTCTTCGCGTGTGACGAGATCCAGCTTGTTGAAAGCGCTGGTGAGTACGCTATGCATATTCTTTTCGCAATCTTTTTTGATATTTTGCACGGAAGCAGGCAAAGCATTTGTTAAACGTTCAGCAAGATCTTTCAAGAATTGAGTGGGTTCCATGATTAGCCTCTCGCTAGTTTATTGATAAAAATAGTATAACACTTCACGCTAATTCTTCACGCATAAATTCCGGGAGTACAAATGCTGCTTTATGCACATCGAAATTATAATAACGTGTAGGGAAATTTTTGTTAAAAACGTCTTTTTCACGCGCGTGTGGAAAAACACCGTGTTTGATCGCCATCATAGCCGCGCGCCATCCTGAGGGAAAGCTCGGTTGTGGATAATGTAAAATCTGCGTCTCATGAAAACCAGCGCTTTGCATGGCTTGATGTGTTGCTTTTAACTGCGGTAAGTTATACAGAGAGTCACTTTGTTGAATCAAAATTCCACCGTGTCGCAGCGCATTTAAGTATTGTTGATAAATGCCCGGTGTGATTTCTGATGTTGTCTCTGGAATGATAATCACATCGAATGATTCAGGCATCACTTTTTTCAACCAGTCAAAGCTCTGGCCTACAAAAAAAGTGAGGCGGGTGTCTTCTGATGACCGTGCAGGTTGTGCCGGCGTAATT
>CAJCIZ010000040.1 GCA_903970525.1 Myxococcales bacterium
GGAGCGATTTGCGTTCGGCTGTCACAAGCTGCACCGCCTGCGGTCTTGATAAAACACGCACACAAACGGTATTCGGCGTTGGCAATATCAATGCAGAATTAATGATTATTGGTGAAGCACCCGGATTTCATGAGGATCAACAAGGCGAGCCTTTTGTGGGGCGAGCGGGGCATTTACTCACAGCTATGATACAAGCCATAGGATTTGAAAGAGAAACCGTTTACATTGCTAATATTCTGAAATGCCGGCCGCCGAATAATCGTGATCCTTCTCCGCAAGAAGTCAGCTTGTGCACACCGTTTTTAGAAAAACAAATTGCTTTGATTAAACCTAAATTATTATTAGCAGTGGGAAGAATTGCTGCGCATTATCTTTTAGAGACCAAAACATCGCTAGGACAATTACGTGGTAAACTACATCAATTTGGCGTGACGCCATTGATCATCACATACCACCCTGCATATTTGTTGCGTAATCCAGCCGATAAAGCAAAAGCGTTTAGAGACTTACAACTTACTTATCAAACTTTACAACGTCTGTCGGAATAGTGTCACAACCGTTAATTAATCCATTCTTTTGCGAAACCAATCAGGCGGTGGAGCATTGATGCTATCGGCTGGATCAGCATTTGCATTTGCTTGTGCTGGCGCATTACCTCTTGGCATGCACTTACGGCCTATCGAAGAAAAAATGCTTAACGAAAAATAGAAAGAGGTAGTTCCAGTATCGTTTAACTTTTGTAAAAAAGTGGTAGGCCTAGCTTGGTTTAACTTTTCTACATACTTCGTTCTATACCTCACCAACGCTTCACAGACCACATTAATTTTTTCTTCATCATACAAAGCATCTGCTTCAGCCACCTTTTGTAGTTGGCACAATATATTCATAAACTCATCAGTTTTTTTAGAAGTTTTCTTATCATGCACCGCACCATTAATCGTTTCTTTTATTGCGCCAAAGAAAGAGGGGCGACGCTCATTTTCTTTCATCTCGGATGGTTTGCGAGCACTTCTTATTGTCGCGGGTTGTTTTATCAACCCCACCGATTCACTCGCATTATCACTATCACTACCGCTATCAATATCATCTTCATTGACAGATTCTCCCTTTTCATCAGATAAAACTAAGCATTTTATTTTATCTGCGGCTGTTTGCTTCTCCGTAAATTTTTGCTGAATTAACATGATATTTTGTATGCGCTTAGGGACTTTATAAATATAGTCATCTCCTGCTACCTTGATAGGCTCCCCGCCACCCATTCTGACGCGCTTATACCAATAATAAGGGCTTTGTAACGTTATTTTATTGATATAATAAAGCAACGCATTTAATTTTTTATTGACTGATTCAACAAATGTATCAAAGCTCTCTCGCCACTGCCGGATTGTTTCATCAAGGTCTTGAAAATGCTGACTCACTTCCTGTTTAAGACTTTCTATATTCTGTGCAACTCGATGGGCACTTATTGCAGAAGTCATCAGACTCAACTCACTAAGAACAACCTGAATAGCATTTACCTTGCCCCACACTTGATCACGCAAATATCTCTTCGCTTCTTTTAACAATTTCAGAGTGGATTTAGGTAATTTTTCTTCCGGGACACCATAATCACTCAATGGAGTCAACAGTGCATCCAATTTTTGTGTTATCGCAAGTGACAAAGATGCAATATCATTTTCCACATCTCGTCGATATTGAATAATTTTCTTCAGCGCATCTCTCTCATCGTGAATAGAGCGAGTGATTCCGTTAATCTTATCTTCGTATTCTTGCAATCCTGCTGCATCCAACTGAATAGCGTTTATACCTGCTATCAGCTTCTTTTTTCGTGCTGCGATCTCAGTTAATGTAGCTTCATAAACCAAACTTCTCACGCATCCTTCATCAATTTTTATTTGAACGATTTTTTGCTCTGTATCATATTGCACTCCCGCATTTTGCGGATGCTCTTTTATATACTGATCAATTTTGCTTTTCAGTATTTTATAAAAATCATCTTCTAAGATATAATATTTTTTCTGTGAAAACGCACTGAGAGTCTGATTAATTTTTTCGACAAGCAGTGTGCGCTTCTTTAGCAGTAAAATGCCTTCCGTGTCATCCGCTGCGCTCCCTTTCTCATCCAGGGCAAAATAATTCTTGTATCGCTCATTGATTTCTTGGATGATTTTTTTCTTTTTATCTTCTTTCAGGCTTTCGGGTAGCTTTGCTGTGACAAAAGCATTAATTGCATCTACTAATATTTGCGCGAGCTCATCCGACAATACGACATCATCTTCATCCGCCCTCTTTTGAAAACGGCGATAAGCTTCTAATATTTGATTTTCAAATTCATCTATTAGCTTATCGACCGCTTGCTGATTTTCTGCAGATTTTTTCTTAAGACTCTCACCCAAAGTGCTAATCTTTCTCAGCTGCTCTTCAAACGCTGGGATAGCTTCACTCACTCTATCGAGTATGATATTTCTATCTGACTTGACTTCCGCATCATCTAATAACTGACGACTGTTTGTTTCTGTATTCTTTAATGTCTCTTGAAACTGCGTGGTCAGTGTAAATAATTTTTCTTGATAAGCAGCAATGGGTTCTTTCGCAGCTTTTACATCGTCATCAGCTGAAGCATCTGCTTGCATAGCATCTTTGACGATAGCTTCTATGACCGCAAGAGTCGACTTTGCTAATAACTCATGGTCTGCGGGCTTCACGGAAGCTATTCTATATAATTCATTGACACGAACTGAAGGAAAATCAGCCTCCTTCAATCCCGCCATCAAAAGCAAGCTATACATCTCAGATGAATCATCTTGCCCAGAAACATCGGGAGATCTGGCTACAATTTTGATGTGGTCACTCTCAACCACAACGACTTCTGCTCTAGCATCATGAGTATCGTGATAACCTGACCCTAAGCTCACACTGGTATTGTTGACAAACCAAGCTTTAAATTCATTGCCAATTTTGACGATACGACTGACAAAAAGCGATGTCACAATACCTGCATTACCCTGCACCGCTTCAAAAGATTTTGCGACACTCGCAATCACTTTTATTAAAATATCTTCTTTTTGCTGCGGTTGTACACCAACCAACTCATCATCCCATTCTGGATCAACATAAATCGTTATGGGTGCATCAACATTTTCTACGCCATAACGTTCTAAATATTTCTTGATGAGCTCTATGCCCTCTGAGGTAATTTCACTTTCCGTTCGCAAATGCTTAATGCACTCGATTAAATAGGGAAGTGTTAATAATTTTTCATGATCTGTCAGTGCCTTTTGAATGGCTTGAAATAGCGCCTTATTTGCCGTTCCTTGTGCTTCACGTTTATTATGCAATAAACGGCTTCTTTCTATTGCTTGGCTAGATTGGATATCACTCAGTAATTTGGCGGGTAATTCTTCTAGCTTTTCCTTGGGCACCAATTTGTCAATTGGCTGATGCTTTGCATCACTCTCATAATGAGCCTTTAGAATGTCTTGCACGCTCCGAATGTCGGATTTCTTTTTTTCAAATTCAATGGTTTCTAATGCCTCATCAAATAGGTCATTAATATTTTCCCATGCTCTTAATCTTATCTCCTTCAATCCTTTCTCAGTCTCATGAGATGGCACTGCTGATAAAGAAGGAAAAATCTCAGGGTTATCTTTTATCACTAAGTTATCTAATTTTTCAAAGAATGAAAGCAATGCCGAGCTAGGTTGCGACTGCTCTATTTTCTGATCTTTATCGGACGGGTGATACTGTCGTCCCCATTTAAAACAAAGAAAAGGGGCGGGCGTTTCCGAAGGGCGCTTATTGTGTCTCAATCGTTGCGGTGAAAATGGCATAGTGGAAAACTCCTACGCGGGCGTATGGTCTGGCATACTTATTTTAATTAATCCTACCTGTTTTGCTAATGCTCCTCGATTGCTTGCGACAAATTTTTCTGCATTGTCGCCCATCTTTTTTCGAAATGCTGTATCTTGGAAAAGATGAATAATTTCTTCTGCTAAAGCTTCTGCGTTTTCCACTGTTGTCATTCCTTTGGCAGCAATTAACTTAGCTGAAATTTCAGCGAAATTAAATAATTGTGGACCTGAAAGCACGGGCTTGCCTAAGACAGCAGCTTCTAACATATTATGTCCACCCACTGGCACAAAACTTCCGCCAATAAAAGCAACATCGCATACAGAATAAAACAACATTAATTCTCCCATGGTGTCACCCAGATACACAGAGGTAGTAGGCGCGCACGCTTGATTTTGACTGCGGCGTACGATTTGAAAACCTTGTTGCACACACAAGGAATAGACTGCATCGAATCGCTCGGGATGACGCGGCACTAAAATCAATAAAGCATTAGGGAATGTTGCACAAATTGTTTTATGTGCCGCTAAAATAATTTCTTCTTCTGTGCCATGCGTACTCGCAGCGACCCAAATTAATCTATCTTCACCTAATTGCCGCATGAGCATTTCTTTTTTTGTCGTCAAATCAGCGGGCAATTCCACATCGAATTTAATACTGCCTGTGACAATCGCACGCTCGGCTGGCAAACCTAATTCGATGAAACGATTGGCTTCTACTTGTGTTTGCACAGCCATGACATCGACTTTGCTTAACATTTCACGCGCTAATGATGCAACACGCTTGTAACCTTTAGCTGATTTTTCTGACAAACGCGCATTAGCCACCATGATAGGGATACGACGCTGATGACAAACATAAAAAATATTTGGCCATAATTCTGTTTCGATAAAAATGGCAAACAGTGGATTGGTGCGTTGTAAAAAACGCTTAGCGAGTGACGGAATATCATACGGCACATAAACATTTAATACTGTGTCGCCTAATGCTGCTTGCGCACGGATGCTGCCATTGATCGTCATATTGGTCACGACTATAGGCACAGCAGGGTATTGGGCTTTTAAAGCTTTGATGAGTGGTAAAGCGGCAAGCGTTTCACCTACGGATGCGGCGTGTATCCAAATACATTTTTCTAGCTGTGGTGCATACCCCAGTCTTTCCGCCCATCGCTGCCGATAAGCCGCATTTTTTCTAGAACGCCAAAGCAAACGCAAGAATGCGTAAGGGAGTGCGAGGTAGCAAAGAAATGTATATAAGTATCGCAAGGTATCTACATCCGGTTATTTATAAATCTTTAGCGGGGGAGGCAGATTATAAAGGCTTCACTGGAAACAATCATCAATTATTAGTAGTATGACTGCAAGTTAATTACCCAAGGGTTGTTTATATTATGCACAAATATGCTATTGCCCCCTCCCTACTTTCCGCTGATTTTGCCCGTTTGGGAGAAGAAGCGAATGCTGTTCTTGCCGCAGGCGCTGATATGCTGCATTTTGATGTGATGGATAATCACTATGTCCCCAATTTAACCATAGGCCCTTTAGTCTGCGAAGCCTTACGAAACTATGGGATTAAAGCTTATATTGATGTACATTTGATGACTCGACCGGTCGATAAATTGATTGTCGATTTTGCAAAAGCGGGCGCCAGTCGCATTTCATTTCATCCCGAAGCAACGGATCATGTTGACCGCAGCTTGGAGTTGATTCGTCACCATGGTTGTCATGCGGGTCTTGCCTTAAATCCCGCGACAACGTTGCATCACTTGGAATATCTCTGGGACAAACTCGACATGATACTCATCATGTCTGTTAATCCAGGTTTTGGCGGTCAAAAATTTATTCCGGCTACGTTTGATAAATTAGCCAAGGCGAGGCAATTGATTAACGCGAGTGGAAAAGATATTCGCCTAGAAGTCGACGGTGGCATTAAAGTTGATAACATTGCAGAAGTGGCAGCAGCAGGTGCTGACACTTTTGTTGCAGGTTCGGCGATCTTCACGCAACCCGATTATGCGAAAGTGATTGCAGAGATGCGCGCAAATTTGAAATCTGTTAGCAACAATTCCTAAGGGCTCATTATGCAAAAACCAAAACCAACTGCGGGATTACATCATGTTGCGCTATTCATCAAAAATTTTGACGCCTGTGAAAAATTTTATGTTGATTTGCTAGGCATGAAAATTGATTGGCGTCCGGATCCTGATAATCTTTATTTAACGTCTGGGAATGATAATTTTGCCTTACATCGCGCACCCGCTGATTTTACACCGGCCAAACATCAACGCTTGGATCATATTGGATTTTTTCTGCATGAACGGGAAGAAGTGGATCAGTGGTATGAGTATATGCTGGCGCAAGGCGCTGAGATAAAAGCTAAACCTAAAGATCATAGAGATGGCACGAGAAGTTTTTATATCGCGGATCCGGATGGAAACGTGGTACAGATGATTTATTATCCGATGGATAAATGAGAGAGACTCGTTTGCCTTATTTTTTCTTATCACCTCCATCCTCATCTTTATACGAAGAAGGCGGCATCCCCGTAGGACGTAAATTAGTTTGCAAAGGGGATGGCCTAAAATTCTGCGCGCTACTTTGTTGCTGGCCGCCCGAAGCACTTCCACTGCTACCACCTGCATCACTGCTCACGCTATTTTGATCAAATGTTTCCATTAACTCGCCCATGTCATAGAGTAAATAAATCGCATTCACACTATACATCGCGTCTTGTTTGAGATGCTCGAAAATATATTTCTTAGCATCATCGACATTATCAAATTTAGCCACCATCTGCTCATGGCCTTTCATATACTTTTTTGCCACTTTATACATCAACATAATGACCTCACAGAATTAAATTGTTAACTCACCACGCAAATCTTTCACTAATTGCATTTTAATTTCTGCCAAAGATAGCTGCTTGCTAAATAAATAAAATAATTTCGCCAGCGCTGCCTCAGCCGTCATATCACCCCCAGACACAACACCTGCTTTCAGCAAGGCGGCACCTGCGGCATATTCACTCATTTTAACTTTTGCCGTCGTACATTGGCTACAATTCACAATGACCAAGCCCGCATCAACGGCTTCTTTAACGATATCGAAAAACATTTTATTGTCTGGCGCATTGCCTAAACCAAATGTTTCTAAGACTAATGCTTGTAACGGTTGTCGTAAACACTGCCGCAAGAGTTCTGGTGAAATGCCCGGGAAAATGCGTAACGCACCAATTTCTGCCGCATGAAATCTTTGTAATTGCAAAGAAGCATCGGGTGTTGGACGCATTAGGTGATGACGCATCACAATATCTGACCCTACTTTCCCCAATGTAGGAAAATTGGGTGAAGCAAAGGCCGCAAAACTACTGGCATCCACTTTTTTACACCGATTTCCACGGAATAATTTATTATTGAAATATATACACACTTCAGGAATGCGATAATGACCGGCGATTAAAATCGCATTGATTAAATTTTCGCGCGCGTCATTGCGTGTTTCAAATAAAGGTAATTGTGAACCGGTGAACACAACTGGCTTGCTTAAATTTTCTAACATGAATGATAAAGCAGATGCCGTGTAAGCCATCGTATCGGTGCCATGCAGAATGACAAAACCATCGTACTCAGCGTAATTTTTTTGAATGTGATCACCGATTTGCGCCCAATGGTCTGGCGTCATATTCGCGGAGTCTATGGGGTTTTCATATTCATGCACAACGTAACGCGGCATGTCGGGATTGTGTAATTCAGGGAGTTTTTCCATGGATTTCGCGAGATGGCCGGGTGCGGGGGCGTAGCCTTGCGACGTGCGATGCATAGCGATGGTGCCGCCGGTGCTGAGCACATAGATAGATTTGGATGATTTTGTCATGTCATACTTCTTCCCTGAAGGTGAAAAATTTAAATCACTTTCACACCTTGCGCTGTCGCCAACAATAAAACATCCGCTGGCCGTCTTGCGAAAAGTCCATTTGTCACTACACCAACAATTGAATTCAATTTCTCTTCCCACTCTGTGGGATTTAATATTTTCAAGTTATGCACATCTAATATCACATTACCATTATCAGTAACAAACCCCTGACGATACACAGGATCACCGCCTAATTTCACTAATTGTCTTGCAACATAACTACGCGCCATCGGAATGACCTCAACTGGCAAGGGAAAACTACCGAGCATATCCACTGTCTTGCTCTGATCTGCAATACAAATAAATTTTTTCGCAACGGCAGCAACAATTTTTTCACGTGTTAATGCACCACCACCGCCTTTTATCATTTGTTTATGCGGATTGATTTCATCCGCACCATCTACACATAAGGGCAAATCATTGACGGAATTTAAATCGAGAACAGGGATGGATAATGCTTTTAATCTTTCAGCGGAAGCGTTGGAACTTGCGACTGCGCCTTCAATTTTACCTTTAACGCTTTTCAGCGCATCAATAAAATAATTAACAGTAGAACCACTGCCTACTCCAATCACCATATCATGCTCAATGTATTCTAGTGCGGCAAGCGCAGCGGCTTTCTTGAGTTCATCCTGATTCATTTTGATTTAATCCTTTCTTGATAGGTTTTCCAATTTTGCTCTTGATTAACACCTAACTCATACAATGTGTTCCAACTAAAAAGTCCCGAACTATGCCCATCATCAAATAGTGGTTTAATCGCATAATTTCCGACAGGCTCAATCGAAAGAATATTCACATTTGCTTTACCAAACACGAGTTTTCCCGGTTGCGCGCCATGGCCGCGCACTTCAGCTGACGGTGAAAAAACACGTAAATATTCGAAGGGCAAAACAAAACGCTCACCGGTTGAAAAAACAACTTCCAGTGTGCGCGATTTTTTATGCAAAATGATGTCGGTTAATTGTTTTTCCATTGCGGTGATCACAGAATGTAATGGCTGAGATCATCATCTTGGACTAAATTCTGTA
>CAJCIZ010000041.1 GCA_903970525.1 Myxococcales bacterium
CATTTTGATTTTATCGCTATCAACAGGCATGGCAACTTGCTATGCTGTTTAACAGCGCCCATCAATTAACTTGCAAAAATGACCATCAAATTGCGTGATCACGCTCAACAAAGAATTTCAACATTCTTAATGTGAGCTGCCGTGAGTAGGAGCAGATCCCTTAGAAGCATCGTTAGTTTGTTTATCTGAATCATCTGACACATCGCTTTTAGCTGCCACAGATAAACTAGCGGTAGAAGATGGGCTAGTTGGCAACGTTTCTGTAGTACTTGTTGCTGTAGGCTGTGATCGCTTTAAAACCTTCATAGCAGCAGATTTTGTTTGCATCATATTGGAGAAAATTGATGCACTTGATGTTTGAATAGAAGATACTTTGTTTCTCATAGCCTCACTTTGATCAGGCTCGACCTTAACATCCAAATCATCTTTATACTCTTGTCCAAATAAAGCCTTGCAAAACTTATGAAATTTATTTATATCTGCTTGAGGCACCTTGCCTTCAAAGTACGACATTAGTTTTTTTATTTCACCTTTTTCCTTTGTTGAAAAGAAATTTTCCATATGATACATCACTGACTCACTATGCAAATTCTCACCACCTGAATAGATACATTCACTCAAAAATATTTCTTCGACATCAGCATTATAAATTCATTATGATGACAAGATAAAAATATATGTTATAATTTTGAGCACACACTAGAGGTAGCCAACCAATGAGATCTCTTTTTTCAAAGACGAAACCCGACAATTCAACAGGCGATAAAGCTGCGCCTGTTCTTAACAATGCACAAGTTAAAACCGAGTTATCAACACCTGAAAGTTCTGAAGCAAAAGGGTCACAAAATGTTGATGAGATCATTGATCTTGCCACAGATCCACTTTTTATTCAGATACGCAACGAATCGATGAAAAAAACCATTTATCACTCTGAAGTACCTATTCGCCTTATATTAAATCATTTAAAAGAATTTGATGGGGATGAAAAAGCAAAAATCGCTGATACCATTTTGAAAGAGCTAGCAGGCTTAATGAGAGATGCGCCACAGTACAAAGACAATTGCTCAATCTTACGTGCTATTACTCACACCATTAAACAATATGGCAGTCCTCATATAGTCAAATATGCCAATAAAAGACATGCTCCTGCTATTAGACCTAGTGATGCTAAAATATTACCATCCTTATTTGAGGATTTTGAAAATGCCTTCTTGGGTGATTCATTAGATCCGAATAAAAATGAAACAAAAAATGAACGCGGCTCTAAATCAAATAAATTCTGACGTTTATGTTATATTTATGCGGGATCACTTAACCTCTCACAAAATTGAAGCAGACTCCAACATTTGAGAATCTTTGCATCACAGAATTGTTTAATAATTTCCAGAGTGACACATGAAAAATCTTAGCGCGCTATTTGCAAATAACAACATAGAAGAAATTTAAAAGCTAGCCATTAAGTATGGCTTTGTTGATATCAAGATAGATGCAGCCACAAAAATGAAGAAGGCCGACGTTCTCTTACAGGAATTAGCGGGACTAATACGAGACGTGCCAAACTATCAAAAAAACCCTGCTGTTGTCTGCTCTATGTGCTTAGCGATTCAGAAGTTTGCCAGTCCAAACATTGCTAGATATGTTGATACAATCCGCGCCCAGTGCGTTAGACCTGATCAAGCAATAATATTACCCACTCTATTTGAAGACCTTGAAAATGCATTTCTGGGATTCTCATTGGATAAAGTTAATAAACGAATTGAAAGCGAAGTTAAGGTTGAGAGACACTCTAAATCAAATAAAATGTGATGCGTGATTGATGTTGGCTTGCTTTTGTTGAGAAGATATTAGTGCCAATTATTCATATATAACAGCTTTATCATATTAGATGTGCCTCCAACTTTTGTACTAAAATATCAAACTTTTTTGGATGATCATATGAAAACGTATATTATTTTCAGCAATGGAGGAAGAGCAATGGGATCACTTTTCCAGTTTGCAAGATTCATTAATTAATAGATTTAATTTTACAATTTTTTCTTTTTTAAATACCAAGAGAACATCTTGTTTAGTAGTACAATGTAAGCGGTCTATTAACCACAGTCTTCTCCAGCTAATCTAAAACTGCGATATTACTAGCATAATTCAATTTCATTATGGTGATAATATGCTAGAAAATCAATCCGACAGTAATTCTCAAAACCCCCAGCTCTTTGCAAAAGAAACCTGGCATAAGCATTTTGAATCATATCAAATTAGCGGACAAACAAAAGCGGAGTATTGCAGAAAACATAATTTAACCTATCACCGATTTATCTTTTGGTGCGGTAAATTTGAGAAAGGAAATTCTTCCTTGGCAATAACCGATGATGGTCCGGCATTTGTACCAATTAAACTGAAATCAAACTCTCCAATCAAGCAGCAGACCCTTTGCACGCTAGAGTTTAATGACGGAAAGCGTCTGCTAATTCACGACGTTGTAGTGTTAAAAGCATTAATGAGCGGTTTGTAATTATGTTATTTACATTCCAACAAAGAATTTGGCTGTATCGCAATCCAATTGACTTTCGAAATTATGCAGAGTATTTCGTTATGCACAGTAATTCATGACTCACACACAAACTGCCTGCTTGTAGTATTATTTTTACTGCGCATAATTCTCGTATTAACTTTTTGATTTTAACATTGCTAAAAGTTTATCAGGCGCTTT
>CAJCIZ010000042.1 GCA_903970525.1 Myxococcales bacterium
TACGCTTTGCGGGATGAGCCAGTTTTCCAACTGTTGCGCCTGTTCCTGCACCGATTCTGCCAGTGTCTGTGTTATCTTCACTCGCTGAGAGGCACGCTTGGTAAGCCTCTTCTTCCGTAGGAGGAAATTTTTCATTCACGCCTAAATCATAAATCGCAGCGGCAGGCACAATGGGGACTAAAGCAAAAGGCGTTGGCCATCCCTTCTTTTGCTCACGCATCCAGCGCATGACGCCGTTTACAGCGGCCAAGCCAAACGCACTGCCTCCCAAAAAGGCAAGACCATGAATATTTGAGACATTGGCGTCCAAATCCATTACATTGAGCTCATGTGCGGCCGGCGCTGAGCCACAGATACAATACGCCCCAACCGCAGGTTGGTCGAATAGGAAAACCGATACCCCCGTCCCCCGCTTCGCCTCAGTAAAATGACCGATTCTGACGCCCTGCATATCCTATGTTCCTCTATGTCTATGCCTAAATTATATGCTAATCTTCGCCCATGAAACATCTATCAAACATAACTATATTCTTTTTTGCGACCTTGCTGTTATGTTTTGCCACAGTAAGCACGGCAGACAGCATTGTTTTGCGTACTGAAATCACTGGCATTAAAGGCGCCCCCTTAAGCAATGTCCAAGCTAGATTAGCCATTATACAAGAAAGTGTCGCCACAAAACTCTCTCCTGAGAGGATTAGTGCATTTTATAAAAATGCGCCTAAGAATATCAAACAAGCATTAGAACCCTTTGGATATTTCAGATCAAGCATTGCTTCACGACTAACACATCAAGGCCAACACTGGACGGCACATTTTGATATTCAAGCTGGCGCACCACTCACTCTCTCTGAGGTTGACTTGCAACTGAATGGTCCTGGCGAAGAAGATCCTGAATTAACAAAATTCATGCAACACTTCCCCATTGCATCTGGCCAAATTTTTCAAGCGGATAAATATGAAAAAGCAAAACAAACTTTTTTTCAAACAGCAAATAATCAAGGTTATTTGAAAGCTTTTTTAGAGGAAAAAATTGTCCGTATTGATTTACAAAAATATACGGCAGTCATTATTTTACATTTTAATACAGGACCGCGTTATTACTTTGGTCATATGACTTATGATCAAAATACTTTTTCTGAAAAATTTTTAAATCGATTTAAGAATTTTCAAGAAGGACAACCATACTCTAGTCATCAGCTTTTAAAATTTCAAGAAGACTTAAATAGTAGCCAATTTTTCCGTGAAGTCTCAGTCATACCGGATATACAACAAGCTGATAATTATCACATTCCAATTAATACTAAGCTGACTGCGAATAAATCTCAGCAATACAACGTCGGTATTGGTTATGGAACCTATACTGGCCCGCGTTTAACAATGGGTGCTAATTTACGGCATTTAACGAAAACAGGACATCATCTTGATTTTCAACTTAAGCTCTCACCCGTGTTAAGCGGCCTTGCCGCACAATATGTGATTCCCGGGCAAAATCCTTTAACTGATCAATACTCCATTGGTGCAAACTACCAAAAATTTTCGCCTAAAAATGGCTACAGTAATTCAAAGTCAGTTTCTGTGAGTCATGTGAAAACGCTTTGGGGTTGGAAACGCACCTTAAGTTTGACTTATTTACGTGAAAATTATTTTGTACAAGGTCAACCCGCTTCGCGTAATAGTCGATTATTAATGCCTAGTCTTGCTTTATCGCGCACCTCGGCGGATGATTTACTCAATCCACGATTAGGATACAAATTAGATTTTGTCGTCAGAGGCGCAAGCGATCAAGTCGCATCGAATACGAAGTTTGTGCAAACTGATTTAAAAGGGAAATATATCTTTAGCCCGACACAACTCAGCCGCGTTATCCTGCGAGGTGAATTTGGCTATACTGCCGTACAAGACTTAACGCTGTTACCCCTCTCGCTACAATACTTTGCTGGTGGCTTAGATACAGTGCGCGGCTTTCCCTACAGTTATTTCGGCCCAGGCCGCTATCTTAAAGTGGCGAGTGCCGAGCTACAACATCGCATTTATGACAAATGGTATGGCGCTGTTTTCTATGACATAGGTACAGCAGATAATCATATTAACGCGCCTATGGGACGCGGCGAAGGCGTAGGATTAATTTATGACTCGTTAATAGGTCCCATCAGAGCTTATGTGGGTTTCGGTCACTTGTCAGGCAAACCTAGACACTTCGACTTTGAATTTAGTATAGGGCCTGAATTGTGATTAGCGCGATACTACGAGCTGTGTTAACACCCCTACTTTGGCTGATGCTTGCTTGTGCCGGTTTAACATATTTTTTGTGTGAAACCACGTTAGGATTGCAAACAACTCTTCACCTTGTCACAAAAGTTCTGCCGTTCCATATTCGTATTCAGCATGTTAAAGGAAAACTCGCCTCAGGGTTTTTATTAGAAAATATTACAATTCAAGATGCAACACATGATGCCACTATTCAATCTATTTATTTCAGCTGGATGCCACAAGAATTGTTGAATAGAAAATTTGCCATCAATCAATTGATTATTCATAAACTTGCTATTCAATCTAACGATACCTCTCCTACAGATTTTGAGTTCAATAAAATTCCTCTACTATTAAGGCATATCACCATCAATCAATTTGAGCTAAATGAATTAACATTTAAAAAATTTCAACAAGATCCTCTGACTTTACAAAATATCCATCTGCAATATAACAACGATGGCGTATTCTTTTCTGGAAAATCACCTTATGGAGAATGGCAAGGCACTCTGAAACAGCAATGGAATATGCAATGGAAATTTCATCTACCCAATCTTGAAATGATTGCAGCAGGTTGCCATGGTGATTTATACAGTTCAGGAACCATTAGAGGGCCACATTTCGCGCCTATGATTTCGGCAGATATTCAAGGACACCAGTGGGAGTTTGCTCAAGGAAAAATTCAACGCTTATCAGGCACTCTCAATTTGTCTCTTAAACCTAACACCTTATCATCGTTACAGTTACAATTGAACGATATTAAAATACAGTCCTACAAACTCAAACAAATGCAACTGAACCTGAGTGGACAATTAACAAAAAATGCAGACAATTTTATAACCACTTTAGATCTTGCGGTGGATAAAAAGCATTATATTAATTTAACGGTTTCACTTCCTAAAACTACAACTCTTGATAATTACACAACACAAGATTTGATCGCAAAACTGAATCTAGACTTTACTCGCGTGGACTCTCTTGCCAAATACATTCCTAATGTGACTAACTTACACGGCACTATTCAAGGCTCACTGGTTATGAATGGTAATCTCTCTCAGCCTAAAATTAGCAGTGAAATAAGCTTATTAAATGGTAATGTTACTATTCCAAAACTAGGCATCACATTGAGCCGAATTAAATTAACCATTCTGGGCAATGATTCAAAACGCTTAACGTATAGTGGTAGTTTTCAATCACAAGATGGCGCAGGACAATTACAAGGTAATACGGATTTTGGCCAGACTGGATTTCCAACGCAATTGAGCTTGAATGGCAAAAATTTACAAATTGTGAATCTCTCTGAATATAAAATTCAGGCTTCGCCCTCTCTGCAGCTACACTGGGTCAACTCTAACTTATTTCTCGATGGATCCATTCATATACCTTCTGCAGAACTCACGCCTAAAAATTTCAGTGACACAGTGACATTACCAAGCGAAGTTGTTTTTGTTGGGCAAGAAAAATCTACCGCCAAAAATCTCATGAATAGTATTCCAACCCTGAAAATAGGCTTAACGCTAGGAGATCATGTACACATTCGTTATGAAGATTTAGAAGCGACTTTACAAGGTAATTTAACGATTACAAATAATCCTAATAGTCCTGCCACTGCTGTTGGTGAGCTTTATACGACGACGGGTACTTATCATGCTTATGGAAAAACGCTGCATATTCAGCAAGGACGATTAATTTATACAGGAAATATTTTGACGAACCCTGGTTTAAATATTAGAGCAGGACATCATATTAACACCGTACAAACGGGAAGTTTTTCGACTACGCAATTTTATACGGGCACGGAAAGTTTGAATATTGGCGTACAAGTGTTAGGCACACTGGACAGTCCGATGATTTCTTTATTTTCTGAACCCTCAGGCTTAAGTCAAACAGATATTCTGTCTTATCTTGTTTTAGGTGTTCCACAATCACAAG
This sequence comes from Myxococcales bacterium, assembly GCA_903970525.1. GTDB lineage: Bacteria > Pseudomonadota > Gammaproteobacteria > DSM-16500 > DSM-16500 > UBA5158. The sequence continues at coordinate 4,183 of CAJCIZ010000042.1, forward strand.
CGCAAGGACAAGACAGCAAATTACTATTTAGTGCAGCATCGATTTTAAATCTGGGCGGTAACGCACCTTCGCAAATCGATGCCATCACAAACACCTTGCAAAATAAGTTGGGCTTAACGACTTTGAATGTAGAATCAGTTCAAACATTTGATCCAACCGCTAACAAGAATGAAGGTGGTGTTGTTGGCACACAATCCTTAGTTGTTGGTAAAAAAATAACAGATAACTTGATGGTACATTACAGCATGAGTCTTTTTGCCAATACGCCAGTATCTGTCTTAAATTTGCGTTATAAAATCAGTAAACGCTTTTCAATTCAATCAGAAACCAGTACGATTGATACAGGTGCAGATTTACTTTATAGCATTGAGCGCGGTGACTAAGGTGATCATTTTTTAAGGAGAGAAAAACAATGCGATTATTGAAGAATTCTTTAGCGATATTACTCTGTTTAGGAACGTGTTTTAGCATCAATGCAATTGCACAAGATAATAATCAAGCACAACTCGAGACCAGCACACCACCCGCAGAAGGGCCTTTGACCGCAGATCAGATACAACCTTTTAATATGTCGCAAGCGGCGGCTGCCCTAGCGCCTGCTACTCAAGCTCTACCAGCGGCACCTGCTTCTGTAACGCCTGCGACACAAGTACCCTCTCCGCCAACTATAGTGCCTCCGGTTTCAGCTCAACCTGTACCAGGGCTTCCGGCTGCAGCGCCAACCCCGACTCCGGCCAATGCTCCAACTACACCTGTACAGCACTAAGTTGTTACTTCGATTTGATATTTAATGCCCTGGGAAAAGATTACGATTTATCTAGGGCATTTTGTTCATTGGTGAGTGAAAGAATTTCTCTGTTTAATGTGAACGTCAATACGGTTCGGATTGCCACAATGGCAGCGACTATTCCTACGGAGTAGTAATCTGGCGCGGTGGTTGTCCCAATTAAATCTGCAGCAACAATGAATTCCAATCCCAGCACTAACACACGACCCAAACGCAATCGAATGCCATTCAGATCGACGGCTTGCGTTTTTTTCTTAGAAACAAACATGAATTTAAAATATTGAAATAATGACATTAAAACGCCCAGTAAAATCACTAAGACGCCAACAAATGAAATACCTTTTTGAATAATGAGCAGAATAAAGTGTAACTGAGAAAAATCCATTTCACGTTCCTTGTGCTACAAATTCATTACAAAAATTACTTAGATAACGATGATCTACGATTAGGTTCTGCTGCTTCTGCTGCTTTAACAACAGAATTACGATTAGCTTGTTTTTCAGCATCAGATTTCGAATTTAATACTTTGATATCCATAAAGAATCTGACAAACGAGCTAACTGTATCAACAATACGTTTAATAATACTACGCTGATCGATTAACGCTTTTGCTCTGCTTGATTGATAACCTACAGTACATTCTATAACTGTGTGACTGATCTTACCATTTTGATCTGCCGCGATACGCTGCACAGATTTCGCCACAATAAGCGGTCTGTTACCCGTTTTTGTAATTTCCAGAGCAGAATCTTTGCTAATATGTTCAAGCTTTCTCACTGTTACAGTTTCTTCAATAAAGACTGCGCCATCTCTTACGTCAATCTTAACAACTGAATTATTGTCACCTGGAATATTATATTCTTTTTTTCCAGCTTCAATCAGCAAAGCAGTTTGCATTAAAGTCAAAGCACCGCCTTGATGTAGTGTCTTTTGTAAATATTCTCTTAAGCTGCGTTTTTGAGCCGCATTGAAAGGGAGAAGCGGATAATCAATGAATTTCTCATTCAATAATTGAGTCAATAGATCTCTGTCAAAGGTTTTATTTCTGTAAGGCGTGATGGCGATATCATTACCATTAATGAATAAAACACCTTTTGATTTCGCATAGCGATCCCAATCGACTAATGTAGAAGGCTTAGCCATACTAACCGCATAACTTAAATACGTTGGCTTGTTTTGTCTCATGAAGAAATAACTGAGTGCTGCCATAAGTAATACCTATATTGAACTTCTCGTTTATATATATAGTTTTAATTTCTCGCATTATATCATTATTTTCAGAAATTGACAATTTTGTACGATTTCTTACCAGAAAATACGGGTTTGCATTATATCTTATTGATTTAAAAATGATTATTTTATATACCCGACTACCATAGACAAGTCGCCACCGCTCAGAACGGGTAGGAAAAGAAGCCTAAAACCTGGCATACTATGCCTCCCTAAAAAAGCAAAACCAGAGCAGATAAACGTCATGAGCCCATCCACAACGCAAAAAACATTTTTTAAAAATATTTATCAGCTCGCCATTTTTGCACTGCCGTTGAGTGCAAGCATGCTCATTCAAATGCTCACCAGTTTTATTGCTATGTTTATGGTTGCGAAATTAGGGGAAAAAGAATTGGCGGCAGGCGCACTCGCTGTAACAACCAATATCACTGTCAACATGGTGTCACTCGTTTTTTATGCCGTAGGCATTTTAATTAGTCATAGTCGTGGCCAACAAAATTCTCTCCTGAACATTGGTGAAATTGTCAAAAACGGTATGTGGCTAGCGCTTCTATTATTTTTACCCGCCAGCTTGCTACTATGGTATGCCAATTATATTTTACTACTCTTTCACCAAGACCGAGAATTGATTGCGTTATGCGTCACTTATTTTCACTTTGCTGCGCTCGCCATGCTGCCCTCATTAATCTGCATGGTCATTTTTCAATTTTTTACAGGTCTAGGGCGACCACGCGTGTCCATGATATTATCAACCGCCATGATGCCGGTAACATTGCTTTTCTCCTATAGCTTTATTCTCGGAAAATTTGGATTTCCACAATTAGGTCTCGCGGGAATTCCTTCTGCGTTGCTCGTATCACAAATTTTTGTTTGTCTAGGCTTGTTAAGCTTCCTCTTTTTTTCAACCGACATGAAAAAATATGGCATTTTCTCTGGCAAGCTTACGCCGGATTTTGTATTAATCAAAAAACTTTTTGCGTTAGGTTATCCGATTGGCTTGCAATTTGGCGGCGAGTTATCCGCCATGACCTTAGCAACCTATTTTATGGGATATTTCGGCACAACCGCGTTGGCTGCCAGTCAAATTGTATCGCAATATACGTTACTTGTTGTCATGATTATTTTAGGCTTGTCACAAGCTGTGACGATGTTGAGTAGCGAAGCCTTTGGAAAACAAGAAACAGAGTCTATTTCACAATATGTGATGTCTGCGATTTATGTTTTATCATTTATCTTCATCGGAATATTTATCGCCTTCTTCTTTTATTCCTATGACCTTATCGCGTTTTTTGGCGGCCCTCACGCGATTGAAAATCCACTGTTAGTCCATTTAGCGGAAATATTTTTTATCATTGCAGCCATCTTTCTTTATGCTGATGGGATTCGCAATATTGTTTCAGGCGCCTTGAGAGGCTTACATGACTCAAAAATCCCAATGAATGTAGGGATTATTTGCTTATGGGCTATTTCGATTCCTGCCAGTTACATCATTGGTATCACGCTGCACACGGGCCCTATAGGCTTACGATTAGGATTTGTTTCTGGCATTATGATTGCGTCAGTGATCTTAAGCAAACGCTTGAAGGACAAAATAATTTCTTACAAATACGCGTAGAATTCTATCGTGCCTGCATAAGTATTTTTGTTATCGTAGGTACGGTTCTCTTCAAAATTTGCGCCTAAAGAAAAATTATTCCGAAATATAGGACGCGACACACTGAGTGCGAGCGCATCTCTGATACCCGATGAAGCCAGTGGTACAGCATCTGCTCCAACCAACGCAACCGGCACATTTTTAAAATCAAATGATCGACTACGACTCACGCCAAATGTTGTATCTTTGCCCGCGATAGGCGTTGTATAAGTCACGGTAACACTTGCTGCTTGAGGAACATCTGTATTGCCATTGACTTTATCAGAACCACAATCATATTCTCCGCTCAGAGAAACAGGACCGTATCCAATACTGCCATTAAAGTCTTTTATATTACCCATATTGAAACCAGATGCTTGGCGTCGATTGGTACGCGCCCGCAAAGGAGTTCCTGTAGTATTCGTTGCTAAGCGCGTGAGATAGCCTGCGCCTAAACTATAACTAAATTTATTGATTGTTTTATTATAATAAATACTAAAAACATTATGATTAACATGATTCACTTCATCGCTATAAATAGTTGCACTTGCATTCCATCCATTTTTAAAAAATGCCAAACTCAACTGAGGTGCTTGTGAAGGGTTAAAATAAGCGCCTGTCAATGGTGTATCCCATACTCCACTACCCGCAAAGACACCAAAAGGTAATGTGTTAATACCTGCCGTTAAAAATAATGGAAATTGATTAACATTGCCCAACACTAAAAAACTACGATTTAAAAATATATCATTGCCATCTGGAGGCGCTTGCGCAACATGTCCATCGGCAACGGAAAAAAAACCGGTAAGCCACGGTGTGAAATTACCCATGATATCAAATGTTGCTTGCGTGAAATAAAGATCGTTTCCACTTTCATAAACACCGTTTGAAACCGTATTGATTCTATTGCCGCCATTCCAATGCTGCAAATCGGTTTGTAACGCGCCCCCTAAGATGAGGTCGTGATTGTTAAATTTATCTTTGTTTTGTAAAACTTGTAATGAAAAAGTATTCGCGCCAAATTGTTCAAACAAAACATTTTGAGATTGATCTAAATGTATGCCGACCGGTTGAATATTTTTATCCGTTGACGAATCTGCTAAAGCAGCCGCTGAAAACGATGTCGCTAGCAAAGACACTAATAAAAATTGTATGTGTTTAACTGTCACAGCACACCCCTTGTCCGTGATTCTGGAATAGCAATCTTAGAGATCAGAAAACTGATAAATCACACCCACCCCAATTTCATTTGACTTAGGAGAGCCCAGGCCACTTACAGATTGATAAGCAGCGTAATCATATTCACCACGAACTTCCCAACCGCCAACCAAATTAGTTTGTATGCCTGCACCACCCATGAAGCCTTTTCTAGAAGTACTAGGGCCTGCAAATCTTGCGCTAACGACACCTATGCGCAAGAAACCCATGAACTGATCATTCAACATCATGCCTGGCAGTACACTCACGCCATAAACTTGTGTTGCTTTTGCCGTCACTGCATTTCTGTTGCTATTCGAAAACGTCTTAACTACGGGAGAAGCAAATACTTCAGCTGCAATATAAAAATTATCTGCGTTAGTGCCGTAGCCCACAGCCACTCTCGGACGAGCACCAGTAAAGCTACTATATTTAGCTGAAATATCTTGAAAAAAAACAGAAGGGCCGAGATAAAATCCACCCGCAAAAGTGGAGGTGCAAACTAAAGTAGAGATAAGCCCACACAGAATACGCTTTTGATACATCGTATGTTCCCTATACTAAAATTAAATGACGAATTAATTAACCTTCATTTTCCAACACTGAGGAAACATGTATGGTTTTGTGTGCAATGCTTGTTTCTTTGTCTTCTAGCACTCTACGCACAACAAATCGTGGTCTTTTACGAACTTCTTGATAAATTCGCCCAATGTATTCTCCATTGATTCCCATGGACAATAATACGATTCCTATCAAGAAAAACATAATCGCGAACAAGGTGAATACACCTTCTACTTCAGGTCCAACGATCAAGCGGCGAATCATTAAGAATACAACGAATAGAAAACTACAAACTGAAATCAACATACCAAGCATTGTTGTCATTTGCAGAGGAACGATAGAAAAACCTGTCATCACATCAAAATTGTAACGTATTAATTTAAAGAAATTATAACTGGTTTCCCCTGCTGCGCGCTCAGCATGTGCGACGCCTACTTCCGTTGGGTTTGAAGCATAATTTAAAGCTAAGGCTGGAATAAAAGTTGTCGCTTCACCTGTTGACGCCATTAAGTCAACAATATTGCGTTTATAAGCGCGCAACATGCAACCTTCGTCTTCCATTTTCAGCTTCGGCATCATCCATGCGCGAATTTTGTTATGCAAGTGTGAAAAGAATAAACGGAACATGCTATCTTGACGTTTCAATCTATGGGTATTAACAACATCATGCCCAGCTTCTATCGCTGCAACTAGCTTGCTGATTTCTTCCGGTGGATTTTGCAAATCAGCATCTAAAGTAATAATAATTTCACCACGGACGCGCTCAAATGCCGCCATGATCGCCATGTGCTGACCAAAGTTGCCGTTAAAATCGATTACACGGATTTGTGAAGGACGGCGTTTATGTAATTCTTCTAAGATTTCACCTGATTTATCGGTACTGCCATCGTTAGTCAAAATAATTTCGTAGGTTTTCCCTAAGTTATCTAAAGACTGGGTCAACCGCTGATAGAGCTCCTCTAAGCATTCCTGTTCATTATGGACAGGGATAACAATGCTGAGATATGGATTATTGGACATATTGACTACCTTTATTTGGACGCAAATGTTAACAGGAAAGCGCAGGATTATATTATACTATTGACCAATTATTAAATAATTTTCGCAAACATTATGAATAAGCAAAAAATCCAGGAAATTTTCGCTAGATTTAAGAAATCTAACGCAAAACCAACAACAGAATTGATTTACCATAGCCCATTTGAGCTATTAATTGCGGTGATTTTATCGGCTCAAGCAACCGATATTTCTGTGAATAAAGCCACTATAGACCTATTTAAGGCTGCCAATACCCCTGAAAAAATCTTTGCGTTAGGGGATGTTAATCTCAAAAAATATATTAAAACCATAGGGTTATATAATACTAAAGCTGCAAACATTTTAAAAACCTGCAAAATACTCATTGATAAACATGACAGTCGAGTCCCAAAAGATCGAGCCGCCCTGGAAGAATTACCAGGGGTGGGACGCAAAACAGCCAATGTCATACTGAATACTTATTTTGGTGAACCGGTCATCGCGGTAGACACTCACATCTTTCGGGTGGCCAACCGAATAGGGCTGGCAAAAGGCAAAACGCCTCTGGAAGTTGAAAAACAATTGATGAAAGCTATCCCCACCTCCTATTTACACGACGCGCATCATTGGCTCATTTTACACGGTCGTTATGTTTGTACCGCGCGCAAACCGCGCTGTCCTGAATGCTTGATCCGTGATTTATGCGACTATAAAGATAAAACGGTGGCCGTCTAATGTTTTCGACAGACCGTGACCAGTTAAGAAAAGTTTTTTTTGATGCTTGGCAAAAGTACAAACAGCATTTACCTATTGAACCTTTAGAAGCGCAATTAATTGAAATCATGTTGCTGCATCCTGAATATCATTCTGTATTAGATCAACCAGATAATTTTCACTTACATGATTTTGCAGAGTCGAATCCTTTCTTGCACATGAGTTTGCATTTAGCCATACGTGAACAAGTGAATACCAATCGTCCTGCCGGCATCCAAGCCATTTATCAACAACACTGTGTCAAATCACAAGATGCACATATAGCAGAACATATAATGATGGATTGTTTAGCGGAAGTGTTATGGCAGGCGCAACAAGATGGCAAGATGCCGGATGAAGAAAATTATTTGCGGTTGTTGCTCGAGAAATAATAACAAAACGGGGTCCCAGTG
>CAJCIZ010000043.1 GCA_903970525.1 Myxococcales bacterium
CGGCAGCCGCGACTAAGCTCACGACAAAAAGTGCGACAATGACAGCAGAACCTTGCTGTGTAGCTAATTTATTTTTGTTGTGCGTCAAAGGGTTGTCCTGGCAAAAGATAAAGTTGATTTATTTTACCCCATTTCCGTAAAGTCAGTGTGACACGTACTGCGACAGGGAAGACGGGCGGATTGGATAAATCTGTTGGTGGCCAACTGTTATGAAAATGTTGTTGTTGATCAAGATAAGAAAACTGTATTTCATTGATATCGCTGAGTAATTTTCTTCTTAATAATGGCGTTGTAGCGACAGGATCTAATGTTGCAGCCGTTTCACGTATCAAATTATTTTGATCAATAAAATAACGCGTGTGTTGCAAGGTGCTATGGTTTAATTGCCCATTAGGATTGGCGTATCCGCCGTGTGTGAAAGAGAGCGAGCTGGCAGAGCCTGCAAACGCAGGCTCTCCATCACCTTTAGAATCAATAATAGGACGATCTACTGTTTGCTCAAGATCGCGCGAGACTAAGAGAAGTGCTAGTTGCAAGTCTGCTAATTGCTTCGCATGTTGTTCTGTGGCGGCTTGTGTTGTCATCACAGAATGTAGCGCGCGCGTCATAATCACAGCGATTATCGTGAAAATAAATAACGCCACGAGAATCTCGAGTAAAGTAAATCCTAATGACTTAGTTTTGTGTGGGCGCATACATATAACTCGTTAATTGCATCATTTTCTTGCTATTCATGCGCGGAAAAATATCGACATGAAGTTCTCTAATATGTGGATTGGGGCTTTGGATATAATAGGCTTTTGAAACCCAATTTTGGCCTAAGATATTTGTTTTTACATCGAGCGTATCCGGTTGCAAAGGGGGTTTAATAATTCCCGCACGCATTTCATTCACAATTTCGGTGCCTACCCAATTTGCGATGGCTTTATTTTGTAGGTAAACAGAGTCTTTTACATTTTGAGCGGTTGCTTTGATAATCGCTGTCAATGCGATACTTAAAATTGCTAATGCAACTAACACTTCAATCAGTGTAAAACCAGATGAGGCTGATGTATTAGGGATTTTCATCTTTCACCACCCCTTGAGTGAGCGTGCCATTTTCTTCGCCGGTTATTTGATAGCGAGGTGTTTTTCCTTTTTCGCCAATCAAAATCACAAAAGGTGTGATATCACCATTGGTTGAAATAATGATTTGTGGTTGATTTTTTTTGGGTTCAACGGCTTCTCCTTGGATTTTGACAGTGATAGCGATACTCGTAGGAAAGCTATGTTTACCTAAAACAGAATCCGAGAGTGCAAGCCAAGCGTTTTCTTGTTCGCGCGTCGGTTCTTGATATTGATAAACTTGAAATGAATTCTGTGACACACTGAAACCCAAAACCGCAGGTTGTAACATTGCTTGTTCTTCAGTGAGTGAAATAATATTTGTGATTTGTTTTGCAAGAGATTCTAGGCGCGTATTTTTATTCCGGCTTATCAGCATCACACTGGCAGTGCCAACGATGCTGATAATAATCATGACGATCAAGATTTCAATAAGTGTATAGCCTTGGTACTTGGCTTTATTGCTTATTATCATCTATGTTCCAGTTTCCAATTTCGCTGCCGCCTGTTTTGCCTTTGGCGCCAAAACTGAAGATGCGCAATTTTTCATTGTCGTTGACGTATTGGTAAGGTTCGCCCCAGGGATCAGTCGGCAGTTTTTGTAAGTAGCCATCGGATTTCCAATTTTGAGGAACGGGGGTGCTGCTAGGTTTGGTTACCAGCGCTTGCAAGCCTTGGTCGGTAGAAGGATAAATGCCGTTATCTAACTTATAGAGGTCCAGAGCGCTTTGAATGGCCAAAATGTCTTGCTTAGCCTTTACGATTCTTGCCTGCTCAGGCCGGCTCATGATCTTTGGCACGATAATTGCGGCCAATATACCTAAAATAACGACCACGACCATAACTTCTACTAGGGTGAAACCGCGCTGTTTTTTAGCATTTATCAGTTTTTTCATGGGCTTATACTCAAAATAAGGTTGCAGTAGCAAATTGTATCATTTAATATTGCGTTAAGTAATTTTTAGCTATAATTACGTATATAGGGATATGATTTTAGATGTATAATTATAGTCATTGAAATATATACGATTTAGAATAAAATATAAACAAATACAAACGATTTTTGACAGGGAAGGCTTGGCATAAACGCGACGCTTTCACGAGGATACAAGATATGGCTAATCCAAATATTCAAACCAAATTTAAGATCGCAATGGACAAAGCAGCGGCTGGTGTTGATCAGCGCTCGACAGAGTTGAGAGAAATTGTTAGACAGAAAGCAGCTCTCGCAAAGAAGATGACAGATGTTCTTGATGGTAAATACAACGAGCAGACTCCAAGCGAAGAGCACACCCACACAAGACGGAATTCGTTGAAATAATAAACTTAGGAGTTTTCATGTTTGACCGGTTGAAAAAACCGTTCTTGACTGTTGAAACCGGTGAAGCATATCAACCCCTGCGCCTGGTCTATCATCTTTTCAATAAAGATGCGTTGACGCAATTGTTCGATAAGTTAGATTGTGTCAATAACAATGGTACAGACCATACATGGAATTTATTTTGGAAGAATGAGTGCAATGAGTTGCATTTTGAGTCCTTAGATTCCTTTCATAAAAACCCCGACCATCCCGTACGTCTTGGAACACTGAACATTAAAGATGATAAGTTTTATATAAACTTGCCGTCTTTCAAGCGTGCGTGTCTTGTTGTGCCATTCTTTCATTCAGTGATTCCGCACGATGTGGCGATAGTTCATCACGTCGATTTTATCAATAAAGTTTTTGCTGTGAATGAACGTTTACCGCATCCGTTTACTGAATTATTTAAAGAAGATGAATTAGAACGCATATTGGAAAAACGTGTCACTGAATATCACGAGATGGAAAAACGCTGCGAGCATGCGCCCAGTGCTGAAGAAGCATTTAATATTTTGAGAGAATATACTGAGACAGAAGGTAAAAAACGTTTTCCTTTTGCTGAGCGATATATGTTTGATCTATCACATGAAGAAGATTCTGATATTGTGTTTTTAAGTTTTTATATTTTTTTACGTGGCCGCGAATTGGTTGCTATCAAACGTTGGTTAGGTGAAATGAATTATACGGTTGCAGATTTGATTGATGAAACGGTAGAAGAAGTGTTTGGTAGTATGGATATTGATATTATTGAGTAGTTATCCTGTCATCTGATCCAACTGAAAAATCGGCAACAAAATCGCTAATACAATAAACAACACTATCGCACCCATAATCAAAATAATCGCCGGTTCAAATAACGTCAGCGTCGTATCTATCAATTGCTTAATATCATTATCTTGATTGTTCGCCGCGCGTTCTAGCATGGCTTCTAATTGTCCGCTGGCTTCACCGCTCGCTATCAAATGCACGCTCATAGGCGGAAAATAATGCGTTTGCTTTAAAGCCAAATGAATATTCGCGCCTTCACGAATATGATTGGTGGCTTCTTCAACTGCTTTGCGTATGGGAATGTTTGTAATCAGTTGCGATGAAATTGTCATTGCTTCCAATACAGAAACGCCAGCAGAAGATAAAATGGCAAAGGTGCGAGAGAAGCGCGCCGTGTTTGCTATTTTAATCGCATTACCAAAAATCGGGATACGCAAACAATAACGATTAATTTTTTCGCGAAATGCCATGTTGTTCTTCATCGCGCGGCGGAAAAAATAAATCGCAATCACCAGTGCAATTAACATATAAATGCCGTAGTTCTGTATGCCGGCGCTGATCGCAATCAACACTTGTGTGATACCGGGTAAGGCTTGTCCCGTATCGCTGTAAACCGCTACCATCTTAGGGACAACATATTCCAAAAGAAATCCTAAAATACCCACAGATACTAAAATCATTAATGAAGGATAAATCAGTGCATTTTTGATTTTTTGTTTCATCTCGGATTGTTGTTCAGTGTAATCTGCGAGACGTTGTAGTACGACATCAAGATGTCCTGATTTTTCACCCGCTGCAACGGTTGCGCAATACAAGGGAGAAAAGGCATGAGGTGAATCACCCATTGCATTGGCGAGCGAATAACCTTCTAAAACTTTGCCTCTCACCGATAAGATTAAACTTTTCATACGCGGTTTTTCAGTTTGTTCAGCAACGGCAGAAAGGACTTCTTCAACCGGCATACCGGCTGCTAGCAGTGTGGCTAACTGACGCGTGATTAATGCAATTTCTTTAGTGGGAATAGCGCGATTAAAAAGATTACGTTTAGAGAAAAAAGAAATTTTGTCAGTCTTTTTATGCGCGGGTAGCGTTTCAACGGGAATTAAGCCTTTCTCGCGTAACAATTGACGTGCTTGTTTGGCATTTTCCGCTTCGATAACGCCTTTTCGTTTTTCACCTTGAGCAGTCATGGCGACATAATGAAATGCGGGCACAGTTTAATCCTCACTGGTGACGCGTAAAATTTCTTCTAACGATGTGTGACCTGCTAACACGCGCTGAATACCATCTTTGCGGATACTAGGGTATAGCGTATGCGCATACTGTTTAAGATTTTGTTCGGATTGTTTATCGTGAATCATCGTGCGTAAGGTGTCATCGATGGCAATTAATTCATACACGCCGCTGCGTCCACTATAACCGATGTTTTTACATTTCTCACACCCTTCGGGGCGATAGATAGTCGCCTCTTTCACGCCTAGGATTTCGCATTCTGTTTTTGACGCGGATACTGGCTTTTTACAATGTTTGCATAATATTCGAATCAAGCGCTGTGCAAGAACGCCAATTAAGCTGGAAGATAGCAAGAAAGGTTCTATGCCCATATCATCTAATCGGGTGATAGCACCAATCGCGCTATTCGTATGTAAAGTTGATAAGACTAAGTGACCGGTTAAACTGGCTTGAATTGCAATTTGCGCTGTGTCTAAATCGCGAATTTCACCGACCATCACGACATCAGGATCTTGACGTAAAATAGCACGCAAGCCTTTGGCAAAAGTCATATTCACTTTGTAATTTACTTGTGTTTGACCTATGCCTGGCAAATCATATTCAATAGGATCTTCTACTGTGAGTATGTTACGACTTTGATTATTCAGTGTGGTGATTGCAGCATATAACGTTGTCGTTTTACCGGAACCTGTAGGGCCTGTTACCAGTAAAATTCCATGTGGTTTAGAAATGATTTTTTGCATCAACTGCAGCGTATGTTTTTCCATGCCGAGTTCTGCAAGATCCAGGCGTGCGCTTTGTTTGTCGAGTAAGCGTAACACAATGCGCTCACCATGACTGGTTGGCATGGTGGAAACACGTACGTCCACCGCATGACCACCAATGCGTAAGGTGATACGACCATCTTGCGGCAAACGTTTTTCTGCGATGTCTAATTTTGCCATGACTTTAATACGTGACACGATGAGGGGTGCCAAAATCCGTTGCGGTTCTAAGACTTCACGCAATGTTCCATCGACACGAAATCTCACGAGTACGCGATTTTCAAATGTTTCAATATGTACGTCTGATGCGCCTTCTTTGATAGCTTCGCTAAGCAAGGCATTCAACAAGCGTATGATAGGTGCATCATCTTGTTTTTCTAATAAATCTTCGGGCTTAGGTAACTCTTGCATAAGATGGAAAAGATCCATCTCTTCACCCATATCTTCCGCCATTTGCATCGCAAGATTTGAGTCTGTCTCATAGGTTTTCACTAATAATTTTCCGAACGCTTCTTCGCTGACTTCCATTAGCTCTAAAGGCAGATTCAGAAAACGTCTAAGTTCAGCGAGGATGGTAATGCTAGGCTTGCTGTGATAAGCAATTTTTGCGACACCGTTAACAACTTCTGACAGTAGTACGCCATTACGTTTCGCGAATGTGAATGGGATTGACGTAGACTGTGAGAGTGTCGTCATAGTTTACTGTGTTTCAAATGGTTTAGGTAATTTAATGTTATTTTGCCAAAGCGGTAAAATATTTTGTGTTTTTTGTTCGCCAGGATTGCTGAGATCAACTGGCCAATTAATTTGTGTTTGGCGCGTTTCATTATATTTTGTGCTGGTGATGTTCATCGCATCATTTGCGCTATAGAGAATGATAGGCTTGATGAAAGCGACTAAGCTTTTCTTTTGAAGTGTGCGTCTTTTATGTTGGAATAACATGCCTGCGATAGGAATATCACCGAGGAATGGGATTTTGTCTGTCACTTCTGTAATGTTATTGCTGGTTAAGCCACCGACAACCAAGATGTCTTCACTGTTCACGATCACAGAGTTGGCGATTTGACTGGTGTTAATAATTGGATTTAAGCCTGGATTATCAGGATTTTGTAAGGTGTCATTTTTTAAATTCATTTTTAAGCGAACGGCATTACCCAAATTAATTTGTGGAATGACATCTAGCTCAAGTACGACTTGTTTTCTTTCAATGGTGTTAAATGGTGTAACTGTGCCAGTTGTGCCGGTTGTGGCATAAGAACCCGATTGATCAGGAATATCTTGACCGACTTTGAGTACAGCTTTTTGATTATCTAATACGACAACAGAGGGTGTTGATAGAATGTTAACGCCCGTTTTATTCTGCAGCGCACTTAAGACGGCGCGGATTTGTGTGCTAGGAATAATCCCTAGTGTGCCTTCGCCTGGCGGTGGAAAGCCTGGTACGCTGCCCTGTGTGGTAGGTGTTAACGTCGGATCTAATGTGCCGCGTTGTCCCCACTGAATGCCTAAGTCGTTCAAATCATTTTGATCAATTTCAACAATAATACTTTGTACTAAGACTTGTGCAGGACGAATATCCAGTTTCTGAACTATGCCTTTTAACGCTTTTAATAAGGTAGGCGGCGCAGTGATAATCAGTGCGTTTGTGCTAGGTTCGGCCTGGATATTGGTTAAATTCTCAGGAACATCATCTGTTTTTCCTGTGTTGGGTCCTGAGCCTGGATTAGAACTGCCAGGATTGTTGGCGACTGGGATGCCAGCCGCTTTTGTAGCGCCACCAGAATGTAAAATGTTTTCTGCAATTTTTCCTAATACGGGTGCGAGTTTTTTGGCTTCTAAGTATTTCAAATAAACGACATCGGTGTTGCCTTGTACTGCGCCGTTTGGTTCATCTAATTGTGAAATTAAAGCATGCATGCGCACGCGACCGGCTTTGTTTCCGCTTAATAAAATACTGTTGCTGCGTTCATCTGAGCCTATAGTAACAGAGGCATTATCTCCATTGGCGCGCGCGGCATTTTGTAAATTAGATAATACGGTTGCAACTTGGTTGGCGCTTGCTTGATGCAGCTGAATGATTTCGATGTTGCTGTTTGAGGCGTTGTCGATATTTTGTATGACTTTGATGATGCGTTCTAAGTTGGAAGCATGTCCACTGAGTATTAAGACATTTCCGGGTGAATACGCAGAAATATTACTCCATTGCGGTAACATAGGACGCACGACGGGTAACATTTGTATTGCGGAAACATTTTCTAGTGGGATCACGCGTACGACGACTTCGTCGCCTGCGCCTGGGAATTGTTTTGAGGCAACGCGTGTTGCCATTTCTGTGCTTTCAAGATTGGGAACGATCTTGACGACGTTGCCGCTGGGGATGGCGGAATAGCCTAGTATATTTAAAACGGATAAAAAGACTTGGTACACTTCTTGTGGTTTGATCGGTTTGCTTGAAACAAGTGAGATTTTTCCGGTGACGCGTGGATCTACAATGAAGTTTTTGCCTGTTTCCAGTGAGACTTCATTGATTACGCTTAAGATGTCAGCGTCTTGAAGATTCCATAGGCGTCCTTCTGCGTTGGTTTGTGTCTTGATATTATTATTGTTTTCCGCAAATCCTTGAGCTGTTAACAATATTGCAGCAGATGCAAATAACGCTAAAAGTAACTTACAAACTTGTCTCATGAGGTTCCTATCGATTCAGGTTTATCAGGCTTTATAGCCAGGGATATTCATATATATAGAAAATGCAGGCTTATTGTATAAATTGTTTGGGAAATGTGCAACTATTGTTCTTGGCGGTGGGGTTTTACTTTTGGGGTGCTTTCTTCTATTGACTGGGGGCCTGTCACTGGAAAAATTTTTTCGTGCTCGCAAGCTCCGCGCGAAAAGGAATTTTTCCAGTGCCACCCCATTGCTGAAAAGTAACCCAAAAGCGATTTTATAAACGCACTTTTGCTGGGCGGGGCTATAATTACTTACTTATTTCCAGCAGAAAAGAGCTCGCTTTAGCCCTCTCCCGCCACGGAACTGTTATATCTGCACCTATCTGTCAGCGGGAGAGGGTTGGGTGAGGGAAAGTCTCAGTTTCAAGTATTTTTCTAGCCCCTCCAGCAATAACAACTGCTGGTCACTCATATCCCCTCGACCCCGCAATTCCTCAATTTCACCCAAAGCTCTAACTGGCCCCAAGCGCTTCTCCCCTCGAAAATCAACCACCGCCTCAGACTGAGCCGTTTGCAGGTAATCCTCAAAAACCGCCTTTTGCTCAACGGTCATGGCTTCTGGGAAATGTTTACCCAATATCCTAATCGCTAAGTTGCGCAACAGTGCCGTTTTCACATTTTGCGTCATAGACGCTTTCTCTTGAGGAGAAGCGCGATGAAAACGCTGACAAAACCGTGTCTCTTCATCCGACCAGAAACCCTGTAAATATAAACTGGCTTCACTATCTGTCTGCGGGAGGACGGGGTAAGTGTAGCTACGATGATATTGAATAATCTTTTGGAGCAACTCGGGATGTTGTTTTAACCAGGCATTGTTGGCTTCAACACGTGCTTGACGTTCAGGGTGTATGTGTTGCAGAAAACGTTCTTTGGGCGGTAACACAAATCCAGGTTCGCCGAATTTTTTGCGCACGACCCAGGTATTTTCTGGAATAGTTGATTCAGTGGTGGCTTGTAAGGTATCAGAATCTAATCGTAGCCATAATCCTTGCCCTTTATATGTCAGACTATTTCCTAAAAATAAAACAGGTGATTGATATAAACTGTTTGTGCCAAATTTTCCAAGTACCATTAATCCTTCGGGTAATGGTTCGCCATTGGATTCTAAGCTGTGTGGTAATTGCTGAAAACGATCTTGATCGGTTTTTTTATTAAAATACCCTAAGACATATTCCCACATATCTTGTGCTTGATAAAATTGACGTGCTAACGCTAAGGTTACTTCCACGTCTGTCATCGCATGATGTGAGCGCGCTTGCACAAATTGATTTTCAGTATTGAGATATTCTAGTTTTAAACTAGGTTTGCCTTGCAGGGTGGGCCAACGTATGACGTCATTTTTATAAAGATAAAACATCAATGCAATAGGATATAAATCTAAGCGGCCGCATTGGTTCATATATTGATGTGTGTAAGGCGGCAGCAAATTTCGGTAAAATGAAAACCGTAAAAATTCATCATCAAATCCTAGTGTATTATAACCCATGCTGATTGTGCCAGGTGTATTTAACCATTGATGTATTTGTTGTATGGCATGAAATTCATCTGTCCCTTGCAAACATTCGTCTATACCAATTTGATGTGTCATGACAGCATAAGGTGACGGTGTAATATCGGGGTTTAATTTTACTTTTAATTCGTAACGCTCCAATTCTTTTAATTGAAGGTCCGTGCGAATCGCCGCAAATTGTAAAACTTGATCAAAGGCTTTATTTAAGCCAGTTGATTCAATATCGTAAAATAAATATGTTTGCATGTTATGTATCACTTAATAAGGTAGCGTGTATTGTAACGATTTTTTTGTTGCATACAATCAATCATGATGATAAATTTTCGCTTCCTCAGTTTTATTCTTTTTTTCCTATTTTAATTATTCAGCAGTTGTACAGAGAGTACCACAGTAAGCGAATAGTTCCTTCGTTTCATCCATTTCTTTTCAATCTCAAACAAATCTATTCACTCATTTTTTTGGAGAAGTTTATGCGCAACTATAAAAATGTACTTGCCTCTACAGTGATATTAATGGGGTTGTGCGGTGTTGTTACTCCCGTATTTGCTGCTCAGGCCATCGACCTGCGTCATCAGCCCGCATCTATTTTAAAAGCTTTTTTCACGCCCACTGAGTCACTGAAGCCCGTCGGGGAAAATGTAGATTTTAAGCAATCCCGACATCTGCGTCTGCAACAAATGTATAAAGGGTATCCTGTGCATGGGGGTGACATCATCATACATTTCCCTAGCCATGCAAGTGAATTAAATTTGCAGACAATACTAGCGGCTAAACCCAACGAAACTTCTCTGAACGGCACGCTTTATCAAGGATTAGAAGCAGATTTACGCGATGCGCCAGCGTATATTTTCAATCAAGCGCAAGCCGATAAGGCGCTGCAACTCGCAGAACAAATTTACCAAGAAAAATCCGGCGAAAAAAATCCTGTGAGTTCGGCTGAAACAAAATTAATGGTGTATGTCGATAAAGAAAATAAAGCGCATTGGGCGTTTCGAGTGAGTTTTGATGTGAATGCGCTGCATGCGCTACCGGCAAAACCGATTTTTATTTTAGATGCAGTCACGTTTCAAGTGTATCAATCCTGGAATAATCTGCAAACACTCTCTCAAGAATTAGCCGGTGGTTTGGGTGGAAATGAAAAAGTCGGGCCATTTTCTTATGATGGTGTTAGCGGTCATTATCCATCCTTAAATATCATGAGAAATGAAAAAACTAAAATTTGTTTTTTGCAAAATGCAGAGGTGACAGTGAAAGACGCGCGTCATGATAATACTGTTGCGCAGTTTAGCTGTCCAGAAAAGTCAGCAGAACATAGCGCTCTCTATTGGGATGCAAAGTTTGATGCGATAGCTGGCGCTTATTCGCCTAGTAATGACGCCTTATTCGTAGGCAAGATTGTCAAAGACATGTACAAGAAGTGGTATGGAATCCCTGTCTTAAAACAAAAAGATGGAAAACCCATGATGCTAAATATGTTAGTGCATGAGAATTTCGAAAATGCGTATTGGGATGGCGAAAAAATGCAGTTTGGTGATGGAGGCAGTGAGTTTTATCCTCTTGTTTCATTAGGGGTGGGTGCGCATGAAATCAGTCATGGTTTTACGGGACAGCATTCTAATTTGGAATACACTGAGCAATCGGGCGGATTAGATGAGTCTTTTTCTGATATGGCGGCTGCCGCTGCAGAATATTATGCAACAGGTCGTAATACTTGGTTAATCGGTGCGGAGATTATGCGCGCAAATAATAAAGCCTTGCGCTACATGGATGAGCCGACCAAAGATTGCGGGCCAGGTGATGTGCGAGGATATAACTGTTCTATCAGTCATATGAAAGATTATGCTGAAGAGACAGAAGTGCATTATAGCAGCGGTATCTTTAACAAAGTGTTTTATCTCATGAGTACATCAGCCGGGTGGGATACTAAAAAAGCCTTTGATGTGATGGTGCATGCGAATCGAAGTTATTGGACGGAGATAGATAGTTTTGCGGCTGCAGCGTGTGGGGTTTTGGATGCGACTCGGGATTATGGATATAGTTTAGACGTTGTGAAAAAAGCGTTTGTGACGGTGGGGGTTGATATTAAGGATTGCTGAATAAATCGAATATTACACAATAACTTTGTCATGCCAGCTAAAAGCACGCTGGCATGACACACATTTAGAATTTGTGGGTAATGATATGCTCAGCAGTTGACCCCACCGCCAATTAGCATAAAATACCCCACTAGCAAAACAAGTACGCGGGTGTAGTTCAATGGTAGAACTTCAGCTTCCCAAGCTGATAGCGTGGGTTCGATTCCCATCACCCGCTCCACATAAAGAGAGAGGCGGTTATGACCAAGATACTCAAATTTACCGGGCTATTATTAAGTGCCATTATTTTGCTTTTGATAGTTGCAGTCTGCGTATTAGTTTTTTTTGTGAGTCCCAATAAATTTAAACCTGTTATCACATCGCAAGTCGCCAAATATACCGGCAGACAATTGACGATTGATGGTGAGTTGTCTTGGTCTTTCTTCCCATATTTGGGAGTGAAAGTCGGTCATGCTACGTTGAGTAATTCATCTGAGTTCAAACAAAAAGTTTTTGCAGAATTCGATGAAGCGACAGTTGCAGTGAAATTAATGCCATTATTACATGCCAAAGTCGAAGCGAGTGGCATTTCATTGAGTGGATTAACGCTACACTTGGTGAAAAATGCTGACGGCAAAACAGATTGGCAAGATTTGCAAAATCTCAAATCGGCAAACGCAACAACCAATACAACAACAGTCGATGCAAGTCATAACACACCCAAAATGGCATTCATGATTTCTATCCCAAGTATTGATGTGAATAACGCAACAGTCACTTGGAGTAATGAACAAGCCAATCAATATGCCACGATCAAACAATTTGAATTACATGCGAAAAATATCAATTTGGATCAAGCTTTCCCGATTACCAGTTCGTTTGCATTTTCTTCCAAAAATCCCAATGCGACAGGCAAAATGGCTTTGCAAAGTGATATCAAGCTAGATGTCAACGCGCAGCAATACCAACTGAGTGGATTGAATGTCACGTTGGATACACAACAAGCCGGTAAAAATCTCTCCGTCTTATTGAAAGGAAATCTTGTTGCAGACCTTGCGCAACAAACCTTGAGCTTTACACAGTTTGTTGGACAAGTGTCTAATTTAACGTTGACAGGTAAAGTGAGCGTCACAGACTTGATGAATCAAGCGCGCGTCACAGGTCATTTGCAAGCGCAGCCTTTTGACTTGAAACAATTATTGCAGTCTCTAGGCCAAGATGTGCCAAACGTGCAAACGCTGAAGAATGTGAGCGCTGATTTTGATTTCACTACTACGTCTCAAAAAGCTGGATTACAATCCTTGGTTGTCGATGGCAATGTTAAAATTGAAGAGTTGCAAGCCGCGAAAGTCAAAGCCAGTCAAATACATGCGACTGCGAAATTACAAAACGCGATACTCACTTTGTCACCTATTACGGCTGCTTTCTATCAAGGTAATTTTGATGGCATAGCTAAAATTAATTTAAATAATGCCATCCCGCAATTTGATTTACAGGCAAAACTCGCTAACGTGCAAGCGGAACCTTTAACGCAAGATTTAGGTGGCAGCAATAGTAAGATTAAATTGCAAGGCACCGGTAATGTCGATATGCAAGTGACAACACAAGGCACATCAGGCGATACCATGATGAGAAATCTCAATGGTAACGGACATATTAATTTCGCAAATGGAAAATTAGTCGGTATCAATATCGGTTATATGATTGATAGTGCTGCTTCTTTAGTGAAAGGACAGTCTGTACCTACAGAGAATGAGAAAGCCACAAACTTTGGTGATTTGACAGGAACGCTTGCGATTCATAATGGTGTGGTCTCTAATAATGATTTGCAATTAGTCTCACCCCGATTCACGACTAAAGGACAAGGAACCATTGATTTAGTGAATCAACAAATCAATTATCTCTTGCAAGCCAATGCAACGCTGGGATCGCAAAAAACCAATGATGTGACGACGAACAATATCAATGCGTTAGCAATTCCTATCACCATCACAGGTAATCTTAGCAGCCCAAGTATTCGCTTAGATACAGGAACGCTGCTAAAAGAAGCAGCGAAACAACAAGTTCAGCGCTTACAAGATAAGGTCAAAGAAAAAATTCAAGATACGATTAAAGACCAACTTAAAAATCAGATTTCTGGCAGCTTGAAAGATCAATTGCCTGCTAACACAGGTCAGTTGTTGCAAGGGTTATTAGGGAAATAAGAGAGGATAATTTTATTCGTATCATTACTGTTAATTTAAATGGCATTCGTTCTGCAGCCAAAAAAGGATTTTTTGACTGGATGTTAAAACAAGATGCGGACGTCGTTTGTCTGCAAGAGATCAAGGCGCAAGAAGAGGATTTGCAAGATCCTCTTTTTCATCCGCCAGGTTATCATCGCTATTTACATTGTGCGGAGAAAAAAGGGTATAGCGGTGTTGGGCTTTATACCAAACAAAAACCCAAACAAGTGATCACCGGATTAGGATGGACGGCGGCTGATCAAGAAGGGCGTTATATCGAAGCGGATTTTGGAAATGTGTGTGTTGCGTCACTGTATCTTCCTTCTGGTACCAGTGGTGAAGAAAGACAGGCAATTAAATTTTCTTTTTTAGATTCTTATGCAGCGCATTTACAAGCGCTGAAGAAACAAGCTAAAGAATATATTATCTGTGGTGATTGGAATATCGCCCACAGACAAATCGATTTAAAGAATTGGCGCGGCAATCAAAAAAATTCAGGATTCTTGCCGGAAGAGCGTGCCTGGATGGATGTGTTGTTTGGCGAGCTAGGGTTTGTGGATGCTTTCCGAGAAGTGAACCAGGATGCCGAGCAATATACTTGGTGGTCAAATCGTGGACAGGCTTGGGCTAAGAACGTAGGGTGGCGTATTGACTACCAAGTTGTTACCTCGGGTTTAAAAGAGGCTGTTCAGTCGGCTGCTATTTACAAGGACCAGCGTTTTTCGGATCATGCGCCATTGATTATGGACTATAAGCTCTAGGCCGCCGCCCCCATCATTGCTTC
The DNA here is from genome assembly GCA_903970525.1 of Myxococcales bacterium. GTDB lineage: Bacteria > Pseudomonadota > Gammaproteobacteria > DSM-16500 > DSM-16500 > UBA5158. The sequence continues at coordinate 14,550 of CAJCIZ010000043.1, forward strand.
GCTCTCGCTCGCAATGACGGGGCGGCTCGCTTACAACAGTTAGGTAGAATTGCTCACAAAAACTCTAGCGCTCCTTAAGAAACTCTTAATAATTCCTTAAGCAAGTCTTCCTATACTATAAGTAATATCAGGCATTCCGCCCACAACACAGCCTCACGGCAGGGAGTAACAAATGAAACCCGGATTCAACATTAATGACAAAGCAGTTGTTGTTATTAATGACACTACCATTCCTGTGCTCACAGGAGAACAAGATTTACAAGATTACTTACGTACGCTTTCATCCGGTGCAGCAGAAAGTTATGTTTTATTTGAGCGTAACCCTGGCTCTGAATTTGGTTTAAGAATTCTTCCGAATAATAATACCGTTTTATATTTCCAAGTAAATCGCGCGTTAATCATGCCAGCTGACACGGTGAAAATGATTCAAGAATTTTTCCCACAAGTGATTGATATCGGTCAAGCAGAAAATCGTAGACGTTATCAAGAAGCGATTTCACCACAAGCCATTGGAATTAGTCAGTCAGAAAATCATGTGCAACTCAGAATGGGTGAATTTAATAAACCTAATTATGGTGTGAACACAGTGTTTGAAGTATTGACGAGACCGTTCGATGAATTGTTAGCGATGTCTAAGCAAGGGTATCAACCTGCGAGTGGTATGTGGAAACGTGATGTTGTAGCGCCGGCGTCTGAAGTGCAGTCAGTTAATCGTATTGTGCCTAAATCAAAATAGATTCTGTTTACTCTAAACCAACCCTCTTCCGCCAACAGACAAGAACACTGCACTATCAGTGGGAGAGGGTTGGGTGTGAGGGATAGTCAACAAATTATATTTTCCACAACACTTTCTTCGGCTTCCCAATCAACTCTTGAATCCCATCTCTGGCGTATGCGATTGAACGACAGCTTGCACATAGTGAAAGGAATAATATACGCGCTGCTTACAATGATGCAGAATACTTGCCTGAGAGAAAGAAACAACATTTGGCCGATTATCTTGATAAACTTACAGATATATCACTAAAAGTTAAATCTAATAGCTTAGTAAGTTAATGCGACACAAAGCTATACCAGCTTAATGACCAGAGGTAGGCGTATGTCGCGCACTATGCTCCTGATCAATCTGAGTTTGCCCTTCTTCGCTCTCCGCAGATTGATCTTCAGAAGCTTCAGAGTTTGTATTAGCAGCTCTAAAGAAGGTCATTGCCTCGCCAAGAGTCGAAAATACTCTAACAAAGGAATGTCTTTCAATAACAGTAAGCGCTTCCTTGGCATGAAGATGTTTGAGTATCAAGATGATAGCTTCACTGCGGTTTATAGTCTTTTCAAGAGATTCATACCTAGTATGCATACCAACCCGCCTTAATAATAATTATTAACGTGGATAAGCGAGCAAAATAGCCTTATAATATTATAATTATATACTAAGACAACACTCATTGTGTTAAATTGTTCCAGGGGTGCCCTATGAAACCAATAAGTGAGATATTAAACAAAAACAACAACATAGCTAAAATTAAAGCATTAGCAAAAACACTAGGTTTTTTAGATATTAAAATTTTTGCAGCACCAAATGAAACAAATCTTCAGCTAGTTGCTATCGATGATCCAAATACAGATAGTGATTTTAGTCCTGCACTACAAGCCAAATTGATAGAATTATTACAATGTGAAGTTGCTGTTTTAGTTGATTCACATACACAATTTGTAGAAGCATTATTAGATGAATGTGCTGACCTAAGTGACAAAGAAAAAATTTCAGACTTATTTGGTAAATCCTATGAAGATATTAGCTTTCGTGATCCAGATCAAGATAAAGAGGCCATTGGCCTTTATAAAGAAGGCTTGAGAATAGCAGAAAAATTTTTAAGAGAAAAAAAAACAGAAGCTGATGAGCAGCGTGCCTTCTTTGATAAAAAACGACAAACATCTCCACCTCCAAAAGAACATGAACAAAAAGAACAAAGCCCTCCAAAAATTAAACATGCGGAAGAACGCAAAGAGAATACCTCCCCAAAAAATAAGTTTTAATATTATTTTTTTGATATGGAAGAATAACGGGTTGATCGGTATTGCCAATTGGCTGGAAAGTTTTAGCTGTTACCCTCCGTGTTATAGTTTCTCCTATATGAATAGATTGCTTTATTAGCAAATGATGCATGCAATTATGCTAGCTGATACGGCAAAGTGAATCGTGCTGTGCCTGGTAAGTCAAAATAGATCATTTCACCTCTCCCATCGGTGGGAGAGGTGATCCACAATTTAAATTTTTCCTAACACTTCTTTCTGCTTCCCAATCAACTCTTGAATTCCATCCCTCGCCAACTTCAACAAATTATCTAACTCACCTTGCGCAAATTCCCCTTGCTCCGCTGTCCCTTGAATTTCAATAAATCCACCGCGCTCAGTCATCACTACATTCATATCCGTATCCGCTGATGAATCTTCCACGTAATCTAAATCTAAAATCGGCTGACCTTTGTAAATTCCTACAGAGATAGAGGCAACGAGTTGTTTGATAGGATTTGTTTTCACTTTCCCTGCTTTCATCAAATGATGAACTGCATCAACCAACGCAATACAACCTCCCGTAATCGAAGCCGTACGTGTGCCGCCATCCGCTTGGATGACATCGCAATCCACCGTAATCATGTTTTCACCTAACAGAGATAAATCCACGACAGCGCGCAAAGAGCGTGCGATCAAACGTTGGATTTCCTGTGTGCGTCCAGCTTGCTTACCCTTAGACGCTTCACGCGCCATGCGTTCATGCGTAGAGCGTGGCAACATGCCATATTCAGCAGTGACCCAGCCTTTGCCAGAATCCTTGAGAAAAGGCGGAATGCTGCTCGAGGTCGTGGCAGTACAAATAACTTTCGTATCGCCAAATTCAACCAAAACGGAACCTTCAGCGTGTTTGGTATAGTTGCGGGTTAAGCGTATTTCACGTAATTGATGATTTTCTCTTTGACTTGGACGCATGATGATCTCGCGAATAGATTAAGGAGGCTCATTATAGACGGCGTTAATCAAATGACAAAATGATTTGATGCTTGCGGCCACATTGATATCATATAGCAAAGCCAGGAGGTATTTTATGATTCAGAGCATGACCGCATTTGCCAGAGCGCAAAGCCAAGGGAGCTGGGGTAGTTTGGTCTGCGAACTACGTTCTATCAACCACCGTTATCTCGAATTCAGCATGCGATTGCCAGAAATTCTGCATGAGCTAGAAATTCAAATGCGTGAAAGTATCCGTCACCACATCAAGCGCGGCAAAATTGAATGTTATCTTCGTTATCAACCCAGTGAAGGTGCAGGTATCGAGTTAACGATTAACACAGCGCTCGCCAAAAAACTCTGTCAAGCCAATGACACTATTTCAACAATGATAAAACATCCTGCACCGATTAATCCTTTAGAAGTTTTGCGTTGGCCAGGCATTTTGCAAATGGCGGAAGTGGATATGGAAGTTATTGCAGAACAAGTATTGGCGCTTTTAGATAAGGCTTTGCAAGATCTCGTCGTATCGCGCAATCGCGAAGGCGAACAATTAAAGCAATTATTTTTGCAGCGTTTAGAAACCATGAAAGAAGAAATTTCAAAAGTGCGCCAACGTCTGCCTACCATTTTAGCAGCCCAGCGTGAGAGATTGATTACGCGATTTACCGAAGCTAATTTACAATTTGATTCAGGACGTTTAGAGCAAGAATTAGTGTTATTCGCGCAAAAAATTGATGTGTCAGAAGAGTTAGAAAGATTGGATACGCATATTTCTGAAGTACGCCATGTATTAAAACAAGGTGGTGCGATGGGCAGACGGTTGGATTTTTTAATGCAAGAATTAAACCGTGAAGCAAATACCTTAGGCGCAAAATCAATCGACGTTGACACAACACGTTCATCAGTGGAATTGAAAGTGTTAATCGAGCAGATTCGTGAGCAAGTGCAAAATGTAGAGTAGCCTCTGTATCATTCCCGCGAATGAGCCCGAAGAGCGGGGTTATTTTTGAAAAAGGGATAAGTATAAAGTATATGTTGGTAGCATTTTTGCCTGTAGCGGAATTTTCATTTCTTCAAGCAGACCATCAATTTGTCCAGAAGAATAGCCGTCCTGTGATAACTCATTTCTGTGTTCATCCAAAATTTCTTTTAAGTCTCTTGCCACCGCAGCATTAACAATTTCTGCAAACTGCTTGTGAGACCTTTTTTTTGCCCATCTTTATTTTTATTAAATAATCGGTTGGAAGACATAAGAAGAACCTTTGTATTTTCTCAACAGCTGGGTCGTAAAAATGCGGTATGATATAGATCACATTTTGTTTGACCTAGAAGAATTTTTATTTTGATCTTCGTTTCCGATTTTTTTTTAATTTCTTCGTCTGAAGATCCTAGGAAAGCATTTTCAAAGTCTTCGAACAAGGAAGGTAATATTTTTGCATTGCTAGGTTTAATAGAATGAGCGTAGATTGTATTTACGTATTTGGCTATGCTTGGGCTAGCGAATTGTTTTATATAGTCACTGACGGCTGATAGAGTCAAATGATTGTTCTTATATTGCGGCAATTCTTTCGCTAAGCCAGCTAGTTCTTTTAGTATGGTGTTAGCTATTTTTGTTTTCTCAGAATCATCAAATTCTTTTAAGTGATTTAATATCATTCGAATGGGTACTTCTGAGTGATATTTTATATCTGCTTCATATGCATTAGCTATTGCAATAAAGCGTGGATCGGTAGCGAGATCAATTACCTCGTCATCGGCTGATTCTTTCGATTCTTTTGCTTCATGGTCTTCGGGGGTTGAAAGCGTAGTGCGAGGCAGTGGTAACTGACTGTTAGCGTTGGGCAAAGATGCCTCCTCAGCGGGAGATTTATCTTTCTTTTTTGAAAAAAATGACCACATAGCTTATTACCTCTTTATTTGTGCTAGAATTATAGCATATATCCATCTCAAGCTGAGGTTAAAACACGCATAATAAATGAATTCAAAAACACCGCTGGCGAATGGAAGCCCATCTGGGGAATAAAATTTACTGAAGGATTGAAGAATAATGAGATTAAAAGTGATGGAATTCGCAATTTAGGTCGCGTGATTGGTCAGGAGTATTTTGTTGTTGGTATGAGGTATACCGAGGGAAAGCATTATAACGTCGAAATCCAAGTTGATAGTAAAACAAGAAAAAAATATGCTTATAAATTTGGAAATTTTAGTGAAGATATTCAATTGGATTCAGGTAATAGCAAGTCAAACGGCGAAATTAGTATTATTTTAAAGATGCTTAGTTTAACAAAAGAAGCTGTGCAAAACCAACAATTGATGACCCCTGAAGTCTCTAATATCACCACTCCTAACCCAAATCGTCATTCCTAATAGGGATGGGTGCCGTATCTATCATAAAGAAAGAGTTACAACGCCTGACTTCTTGTAACTGCTCAGCGCCCGGGAGGGCGCACCTGCAGAATCAGAAATTTTTTGCAACGTTTAGAAACAATAAAAGAAGAAATTTCAAAAGTGCGTCAACGCTTTCCCACTATTTTAGCCGGACAGCGTGAGCTATTAATTACACGTTTTACCGAAGCAAATTTACAATTTCAGGACGACTCGAGCAAGAATTAGAACGCTTAGACACACTCTTTCAAATAAAATAAGCTAGCAAAGTGGGTTAATTTACTTTCTCAAGCAGTTGTGCGCATTGATTCCATGCGACAATACTCATTTTTTCATATTGAAAACTATCATCGCCACCATACACTAAAAATCCATCTTTTGGTGGGATATTTGCAATTTTCCTCCATTTATTTAATTCTAATAATAGTTCAGGATTAAATGTTGCGGTAGACTTTATTTCAATAGCAATCATTTGGTTACCTTGTTCGAGTAACGCATCAACTTCAGTTCCTAAATGATCCCGCCAAAAATATAAGGGTGGAATTTTCCCAAGCGCATAATAATATTTTATTATTTCAGCCATAATAAATCCTTCAAATATCGCGCCCCGATGTGAGTGTATTTTCAAGTGTTCGGGCGAATCAATGCCCAATAAATGACAGACAATCGCAGAATCATAAAAATAAAGTTTTTTAGTTTTAACCAAACGTTTATTAAAATTTTGATGATGAGGTCGCAGAAGAAAAATAATATAACTGGCTTCTAATATACTTAACCATTGCGTAGCTGTTGTTTGAGATATTCCGCACTCATTAGCCAGCGAGTTCAGATTTAATAATTGTCCATGTCGACCAGCGCATAATTTTAAAAATAGTTGAAAAGTTGATAAATCACGAATATTTAGTAAGCTACGTACATCACGTTCCAGGTAAGTTCTTATATAGCTGTTGTACCATACACTTGAATTAATATGTTCATGATAAGGACGAGGGTAACTACCTTGATATAAATAATCCCATAATCTCATTGGTAAGCAATCTGGGTTGCTCAAATATTCTTGGTAACTTAATGGTAGTAATTCAAGAATGGCAACGCGTCCTGCTAATGTTTGACTAATTTTTTCGTTAAGTAAAAAATTTTGTGATCCCGATAAAATAAATCGACCTTTAATAGGGTTGCTATCGATTGTCTCTTGTAAGTAGGAAAATAGTTCTGGAAAATTTTGCGCTTCATCAATAATCCAATGATTTTCAGACGAGCCAAGAAAACCTCGTGGGTCAGACTTGATACGTAACAAAGTATCTGGTGCTTCCAAATTAATATAGTGATAATCAGGAAATAACAGTTTTAAGAGGGTTGTTTTACCACTCTGTCGGGGCCCGGTAAGCAAAATAGCAGGGAAAGACTGGCTTGCAGTTAATAAGCTTTGGCTAATGGCTCGATTAAACATATGAACTGTTACCGATAATTCTATAGGTTCATTATAGGCATGATAAATGTAAATTTCCAGTTTTAAAAGTGAAAATTACATTTAGTGTAATATTTTAATGTTAATCAATTAGTTATTTCATGACATTTAGCGCCTATTCTTCTATGCTGTAATGCAATGCTATATTTAATATATATTGTTCCGGATAGATGAATTCAATGTATACAATAAGTTATGATATAATGTACTGCTTTATGGTGCTTACTCAGCCTTCTGTCATGAAAATAGCGGGGTAGTGCATATGCAAAGGGTCACAAGAAATGCGAGCAAAAACAAATTACCCGGCAAAGAGAAACGTGACGAAAAACACCTTGTTTTTGCTTTGGATGACACCGACAAAATACAACGACAAGCAAGGGAGTGGGTAAAGCTAAAAAATCAGTATTACCAGAAGCAATTAGGTGTAGAATTTAAGCCTTATGAAGAGGATTTACTACCATATAGGCTGTGTATAGCGAGCTTGACTGATAAACCCATATTTAGAAATATAAAACCAAATGAAGTGCTGTATGTTTTTTGTCATGGTTTCAGTTCTAATGATGAGAAAGATTGTGAGCCGAAAGAAACACAACTATGGTTAAAAAACTTTGATAAAGATAGCAATGATAGCTCGACTAAAAAAGCTTATAATCCTGCAGATTTTATGCGATTTTTGATCGAACAAAGTTTAAATATCAAACATCAAAAGCTAAAGATTGCCGCTTGTTACAGTGATAAATTTGCTATTGAGTTATTCAAGATATCACGAACAATTTATAAAGATATGAGTATTATTGGCTACAAAGGTCAACTAATTGTTGCTCAAGGACCCGATGGTGAAAAATTTGCTGGATTATATCCTGATACTCATGCTTCATTATTGATAAAATCAGGTGACCATGTTGAACTTAGTAGTAAACCTTGGTATACAGATCCGAATAATCAAATTAAGTTTAGAGCAAGCAAAAATAGAGTAATATGTAATGCTGAGGAGCAGGAAATAATAGAATTAAAAGAACAAAAGGTCGAGGGCAAGAAAGCCCCTAATCTTTGTGAGCACCAAAATGAAGCGGATCAGCAAACTAGTTCTGACCAGCAACTGATAAATCCAGATCTTAATGAAACAGCAGCTTTGGAGCGATTAAATATTACTTCTGAAAATAAAATTGAATTGGAATTAATCTCTAATACTACTAATAAAACTAATACTAGGGAAAGATTTGGTTGGATAGAGCCATCGCAACATAGAAGTGCATCCTCTTCCCCAAGGCGAGATGCGTCTAGTAATCAAAAACCTGAACCATCGGATTCCGTTGAATCACCGAAATCAAACGATAGTGTAGATGCTGAAAATAGTAATGAAATTAATACAAATAAATCAGGCCTTGGCCATTAATATAAACTAATTTTCTGGGGAGCAAATATGTCTAGCAGCAGAAAAGATGAATTATTAAATCATCTGAAACATGATAAGTCTGAAATATTTGACTGCAGCAACCATGGACTAAAAGGTGGTGATTTATCCGATATAATCGAGATTTTAAAAGAAAAACCAAAAGTAGCAGAGCTCAATGTTAGCTATCTAGGTATAGGCTTAGAATATATAGAATTGTTAAAAGAACTTATTATCAATTCAAAAGGATTAAAAGTTTTGAATGTGAAACATAATGACCTGGGTATTAGCGGCATACTCAGCTTAATTAATGATCCTAGATTGGTTAATTTCATTAGCAATATTAACTTTGATTTTGGAAATAATGACATCAAGGATGATGGTTTGAGATTGCTTTATCAATTTGCTGAGGATGGTGTAATATCTAAAGACTCTTTATTATCCATTTTGCTTGGGAATCCTATCCACGATCGTGAATTAAAAGCTAAGTGTATAAACTTCTCATTTGCCTCAGATGTGGTAGAAAAAACACAGAAAGATGCTAAAGATAATAGTGATTCTCCAGCACAGCAAAATACAAGTAATACGTTATCATCTTTGCCTCCAAGTTACTTTTTCTCGAAAACAGCAACACTGCGTACCTCGGACACATCCTCACAGCCGCCGAGTACTCCTGCTTCTGGTAAGACATCTCAAACGTCAACACCGCCTGGCGAGGAGAGTATTAAACAGCATACACGAAAGCTAAGTAAATCAGGTGATGCTACTGACTGAGCATGCTCATTGTGTTTGCTATCTGTCCCCAGTCGGGGGTTTTATTATAAGATCCAGAGCAGCAAGGCCTTATTTATTCACCTATAGTCTAAATTAATCGCGAGTTTTTTTGACAGTAGG
>CAJCIZ010000044.1 GCA_903970525.1 Myxococcales bacterium
GACGTGTGCTCTTCCGATCTACAACAGAAGGATAGAGAATCGCACTGATAAATGCACCCATAGAACCACTACGCTGACCCAGTGAATTGATAGCTGATTTCATTGTTTGCGCTAAGGCGCCACCTTCTTCACCCACGCGAATAATTTCAATGACATTCACAGAAAACCAGTCGCGCATCCCTTCTGCTAAGGATTGTCCTTCTGCAATTTTTTGTCCGATAGCAATCGCAACATCTTTATTGATGCCTTTTGAGATATGCAACAACATATCGACCGCTTTATTCGGCGGAATACCATCATTCACTAAGGCGTAAAGATCTTCCAAAAAAGCTAATTGCGCTTTTGCACCAAATTGCATGTGCTTAAACCCTTCAACTGTCTTGTTGAATATGTCAGTGATAAAGTCTAATGAAAAATCCATACATCACCCTTTGGGATTATTAACGATAAATAAATGTCTTCACCGTTGTGGAAGCATTTATTGGCCCTACAACTTTTTCAGCATCAAAAGGATCACAGATGCCTTCTTTAATTAATGCAATGGCACGATCGCTGAAATCTTGCCAACCGTTTTCTTTTAGATATTTTTCCCAACCCAATGTATCACCTTTTTGAATAAAGGCCCGACCAGGTTCATCAACCCAAATCACTTCAGCCACCACTGTTCGACCTGACACACTGGTTGAATGACATTTCGAACATCCAGGACCGCGGGCTTTAGCCGAATTGATTATCTCTGGGCCTAATACCGCTTCCCAATCTGGAATGTTTGCTTGATGCTTCTCTGATTTCTTAAGTGGCACTGCGCAATTTTGACAAAGCTTAGGAATCAATCTTTGACAAATTAAGCAGCGTAAAACACTGCTATCACTGAGTAGCACTGGCGAAACACCCATATCGACTAAACGTGTGATAATGGCTGTCGCTCTATTCGTGTGTAAAGTCGTTAACACTAAGTGACCTGTAATAGAGGCGCGCACCATGACATGTGCCGTATCTTCATCGCGCATTTCACCTAAGATGATAACATCAGGATCCATACGTAATGCAGCGCGTCCCATACTTGCAAAACTACGGTCTTCTTTGTCTGTGTTGACTGGAACTTGCGTCGCAGCTTCTACGACTTTTTCAACCGGATCTTCAATGGAATACAGTTTCTGTACGGCTTCTACCATTTCCATACAAGCTGCCAGTGTTGTTGTTTTACCTGATCCTGTTGGACCTGCGACAATAATTGCACCGAAGGGTAATTTCATGGCTAATTTAATGAGATCAACTTGTTTGCTTGTATAACCTAAATCTTCTAAGGTGTTCGCGTGTTCCTCGCCTGTGGCAAGAATACGCATCACCATGTCAAACCCACCATGCGCTGGCACACTTGCGAGACGTAAACGGATATCTTTGCCTTGGATTTTTAATGGCATAGACGCATCTTGTGGCACCGAGGGATTAAAGTGTGATGTGGCATGATCTGTTTCTTTGTTAAAAGCAACTGATGCAATTTCTCTGCCTAATTTTTCTGACCACTCAGCAAACACTCGTAACTCGCCGTGTTGACGCATACGAATTTTGGTATAGGTTTGTCGAACTTGTATGTGAATATCACTGACATTTTGCATCACAGCTTCATGCACTAAATCGCGTAAATGTTTTTGTTGATCACTGAATGCTGCTGTTGTTTCGCCTCGAGTTTTATCATTTCTTTCTTCTTCTTCTCCACTGGCTAAGAGTAAGTTCACTAGTGATTGTGTTGTTGCATACACTTGTCCTGGGTGTACGCCTTTGCTCAATAACAATGATTTACAATTTTGTACGGTACGTGATGAAGGACTGGAAGAAAGAATGGTCGCGCTTTTTAAAATAACAATATTACCTTGCTCATGACACCAATTGAGCATTTCATCCATGACTCGATCTTTGGGATCAAGGTCTTGTTGGCTGCTCAACACTTTCGTGTTGGTGGCAGAGGCATACTGCTGCAACAAGGTATTCTCTTGTGATTCTTCCGCGGTCGTTGTTCGTGACTCAGCCATTTCAGCCTCTCAGTCGCTAGATTGAGCAAGCGCAGTGCTAAAAAAGATAAAATTTGCCTTATTTATAATAAGTATAGACGTTCTTATGGAAATATTCTAAGCATTTGCATAAGGAATAGCGCGGGGTTTGGATAAAATATGGCCTTATTATTCAATATGATACAGGTTTTTCTCTTTGTCGGGGGTGGGTGTTACTTTGGCTATCTGATGACTGGGGTCCCGTCCCTGAAAAATTTTTTCGTGCTCGCTGCGCTCCGCGCGAAAGGAAATTTTTCAGTGCCACCCCGTATTTTGTATTACGAGCAGCGCATCGTAGATCTTTACCGTCATTGCGAGGCGGCGGAGCGCTTGGCCGTGGCAATCCAGATACGCCCCGTACTTTTTTGGAAACAGTGCATCTTGGGAGTATTAAACGTCTAGGTTTACAACATCCAACGCATTCGTTTCGATGAACTCTCTTCTTGGCTCAACTTGGTCGCCCATTAAGGTCGTGAAGATTTGATCGGCGGTGACGGCGTCTTCAATCGTTACTTGTAGCAATCTGCGCGTCATAGGATTCATGGTGGTATCCCAAAGTTGATCTGGGTTCATTTCGCCTAACCCTTTGTAGCGCTGTATGGTTTGACCTTTTTTCGCTTCAGCCATCAACCATTCCACAGCTTCTGCAAATGAATTCACTAATTGCTGCTTTTCTCCTCGTTGTACATAAGCGCCTGGCTGAATCAAGTCATGGAGTTGACTGCCTAATGCCGTGAGCTTGCGATACTCTGAGGAAATAAATAAATCTCTGTTAATGAGATAAGTATGAGAAACACCATGATGATGAACAACCACGTTTGGTAACCACATATGTTTTTCAGGATCATCTTTCAAATCGATAGTATAACGAATAGCTTCGTCTTGTTGCGCGTTCAGTGCTTGTTCTAATTGTTGAACAATTTTTTCCATCACGCTGCGATCAGCAAGCTTAGCATCTTCAATTTGAGGTGCATAAATTAAGGCATTGAGAAGTGCTTTAGGATAGCGACGTGATAATCGTGCAACAGTCACCATAGCGCGTTGATATTCTAATACCAGTTTTTCTAAACCTACACCTGATATAGCAGGCGTTGTCGTTGCAGCGTGAAGGAAAGCACCATCTAATGCAGATTGAACTAATGAAGACTCAAGTGCATCATTATCTTTCAAATATACTTCTTGTTTGCCTTTTTTGATCTTATATAAAGGGGGTTGCGCGATATAGACATGGCCGCGTTCAATTAATTCAGGCATTTGTCTATAAAAGAACGTTAACAAGAGTGTACGAATATGCGAACCATCGACGTCCGCGTCAGTCATGATGATGATATGGTGATAACGTAATTTATCGGGATTATATTCTTCTCTACCAATACCACAGCCTAGCGCTGTAATTAATGTTGCAACTTCTGCAGAAGAAATCATTTTGTCAAATCGTGCTTTTTCGACGTTGAGAATTTTTCCTTTAAGCGGTAATACAGCTTGTCCTTTGCGATCTCGCGCTTGTTTTGCGGAACCACCTGCTGAATCACCCTCAACAATAAATAATTCGGATTTCGCAGGATCTTCTTCTTGGCAATCTGCTAATTTTCCGGGTAATCCTGCAATATCTAATGCACTTTTACGGCGTGTCATTTCGCGCGCTTTGCGTGCGGCTTCACGTGCGCGTGCAGCATCTATCACTTTCGAGACAATTGCTTTGGCATCTTGTGGGTTTTCTAACAAAAATTCTTGGAATTTTTCACTCATTGTGGATTCCACAATAGCTTTGATTTCTGATGACACTAATTTGTCTTTTGTTTGTGACGAAAATTTTGGATCTGGCATTTTCACAGATAACACCGCAGTTAAGCCTTCACGAAAATCATCGCCTGTTGTCGTGATTTTATGTTTTTTTGCGTAACCTTCTTTTTCAATATAATTATTTAACACGCGTGTTAATGCACTACGAAATCCAGCCAAATGTGTGCCTCCATCTTTTTGCGGAATATTATTGGTGTAACAAAAAATCTTTTCGATGAAAGTATCATTCCACTGCAATGCGACTTCGACTGTAATACGATCTTTTTCTGTGCTGAAATAAAACACTTTGGATGTAACGGGCGTTTTATTTTTATTTAATTCGTCTACGAAGACTTTAATCCCGCCATGATATTGAAAAGTATCAGTTTTTCCACTGCGCTCATCGGCTAAATAAATGCAAATTCCTGGGTTTAAGAATGATAATTCACGCAATCTTCTCGCCAAAATATCATAGTGAAAGAGAATATTGGTGAAGGTTTCTGCACTGGGTTTGAAACGAACTTCTGTTCCGCGTTCAGTGGTATCGCCCACAATGGCCAAGGGGGCTAATGGTGTGCCGTGTCTGTAATGCTGTTCGTGAACTTTTCCATTCAAACGAATCGTCAGATAAAGATCTTCTGACAATGCATTCACAACAGAAACACCAACGCCGTGCAAACCGCCAGAAATTTTGTAGGAATCGCTATCAAATTTACCGCCAGAATGTAATACCGTCATGATAACTTCTGCTGCAGAACGGCCTTCTTCAGGATGGATATCAACTGGAATACCGCGTCCATTGTCTTTGACAGTAACTGTTTCATCTGCATGAATTGTAACGTGAACCGTATTGCAATAACCGGCCAATGCCTCATCAATCGAGTTATCAACAAGCTCAAAAACCATATGATGCAAGCCTGTCCCATCATCCGTGTCGCCAATATACATGCCTGGGCGCTTGCGGACTGCATCTAAGCCTTTTAAAACTTTAATATTCGATGAATCATAACTTGCTTCTGTATTCACGCTTTTTACTCCACATAGAAGAGTCTTAAATTACTTCCGTTACATTGCCATGTTCCACGTGAAACATTTTAAGAGGTAACTTTGATAAAACATCGCTAAGAGCATCACGCTCAACAGCGGTCACAAAAATCTGTGTATCTTGTTTTGAAAGCAGGGTAATTAACTTCGATCTACTCACGGTATCTAGCTCTGCTGGTAAGTCATCGATTAAGTAAATTGGTGCCTTATTTACGCATCTTTTTAGCAACACCCCTTGAGCGAGTATCATAGCACAAACGAATAATTTTTGCTGTCCTCTTGATAAAATATCTTTAGCTACAACCCCATTGATTGTTATCTTTAAATCGGCTCTGTGAGGGCCATTTTGGGTATAGCCGATGAGGCAATCTTTCTCATAGAAATTTGCCAAAATCTCTCTATAGGGGACGGCATCATCCCAGCCGGGTTGATAGCGTATCTCTAAATTTGGGAAGGCCAACAGTTCAGCGACGGTGTCATTCAGAATAGGCAATAAACTCAGGATATACTCCCGTCTGGCTTGATCTAGCAATACGGCTTTATTGGCCAACTCTTCGCTCCAGGCGTCGAGTTCTTTTCGGGGTCTTCGACTACGCAACCCTGCGTTGCGCTGCTTCAATACCTGCTCGTAATCACGCCAGATGCGTAAAAAATCATTATTGAGGTAAAAAATGCCCCAATCTAAGTATTTCCTTCTAAACACAGGTCCTGCATCCAGCAGGCTATAGCAATGTGAATTGATCAATTGAACAGGGGTTAAATCGGCTAATTCGGACACAGATTGAGCATCTCTGCCAGAAATGCGTATTTTACCATCTCCTTGTTGCTGTCTTTCTATCCCTATGGGAATACATTGCTCACCATTGGCTGCGGATTGCGCAAAGATACAAAATTTATCCGCCGTATGGCGAATAATCCGCCCTACTGCTCCACTACGAAAAGAGCGCCCCAAGCTGAGGTAATAGATCGCCTCTAACAAACTAGTCTTCCCACTCCCATTATAGCCATACAACAAATTAAACCCTGTAGACAGAGGCTCCAGGGCAATTGCAGCAAGGTTTCTAAAATCGGTAATTTCTAAGCGGGTGAGTGGCATGGTGTGGAGTATAAAGAAGTTCTTATGGCGCATCTAGTGGCGGAAAATCAGTTCGTAATGGAATTTCAGAAAGTCACGCACACAGGTGTTTGTTTTCAGACGGAGCTGCGTCCTGCGATCGGGCGGCACATCCATGTGCTGCACGGTCTTCAAACTAACACCTGTGTACATGCCTTCCTGAAATGCTTTATTTTGATTTTTAGGAGCAAATGCAAAAAACTAAGATACGTCATTGCTACCCCCTCACTTTGCTCGGGGTCGCAATGACGAAAATCGGTATCAGTATGCTCTTTCGTTTGTAAGAGAAAATGATGACGGGAGAAAAGGTTTGAGACGCCGTCCTCAAAAGGAGACGTTATAGCGAACTAAGACAGCATGGTGGTTTGTTTTTTTTGGCAGACCAAAAAAAATAAACTACCGTGCGTACACAGGAGATAATGGCGAACAAAGTGTAAAGAAATCTCAAATCAAAACTGACAACGTGACCCTCGCCAGCTCTCCTAAAGCTCTGCTCGTAAACTAGATGCCTGCTCTTCTGGTTGGTCTAAGCAATAAGTGTTAAAGCTTACTTTTTCAACCAACAGTTTATTTTTTTCTTTATGGAAAAAGCCAGTGCCTAACTGCAAACATTTTGCTATATCAGCATTGCTCCCTTCAAGAGGACACCCTTTAGAACGTAAAAAGCTTCCTGCAGGCTCGAAATTACTCCCGGATTGAGCGACAAAGGCTAGCTGCTGAGTTTTTCCAGCATCCGCCGTCGTAATACAATACAACGTCTCATCCTGCTCATGGGAAGGCGACATCATCATAAAGCCAGGGGACTTTGCGTAATCTTTTACGTAATTTTGTAACATATTACTCATCTTAAATACGGTTGGCAGAGAAGCTGCCTCGGCTTGCTGACCGAAAGTATTAACATATAAAGCAGTAATGCTGGCCAGATATAACAATGTTTTCCAATTAGTACGTATACTTCTAAACATATACTTCCTCAATATTAAATTTTACAAATTTATTTTAGTGCCTTATAGCCTCATAGGCATCACAACATAAAGACTGTCAGCCTTATCAAAGGCTTCAATTAAGACGCCGCTGTTGGGATCGTTAAAAGACCAGCGCACGTTGTCAGTACCAATCGCCGAGATAGCATCTAATAAATACGCTGCATTAAAGCCGATTTCCAAGCCATTGCCTTGATATTCAAGTGTCACCGTTTCTTCCGCTTCTTCTTGCTCAGGATTATTCGCCACAATACGTAATTGATCTTTGTCTAAATGCAGCCGAATACCGCGAAATTTTTCGCTAGAAAGAATGGATGCTCGGACTATCGCTTGTTTTAAAGCTTCGCGACTGGCAATCGCTGTGTTTTGAACACTGCGCGGAATCAATTTGTCATAATCAGGATATTGCGCGTTAATTAATTTAGACGTGAAAGTAAAATCAGGCGTCATCACACGGAAATGATTTTCACTGATCGCAACAGAAATATTATCTTCACTGTTTGCATCTAACAAACGAATGAGCTCTAAAATACTTTTACGGGGAATAATCACTTTGACGCGCGCATCTCCAACATTCGCATCAGACACCGAACTAAAAGCTAATCTATGCCCATCCGTCGCCACACATTTCACCACACCTTGGTTGATATCAAATAACGCGCCATTCAAATAATGCCTGACATCTTGCTGCCCCATCGCAAAATACGTTTTACCCAATAATCTGCGTAACTTTCCCTGACTGATTTCAAACTGCGTCACAAAAGTCCCGACATCAACACTCGGAAAATCTTGCGGAGATAATGTCGTCAACACAAAACGACTGCGACCCGAGCGAATCACCATTTGCTCGCCTTCGAGAGAACACTGCACAACAGCATCTTCCGGCAAAGCACGAGAAATATCTAAAAGCTTTTTAGCAGAAACCGTCGTCTTGCCCGTCTGCTCTACTTGATCCAGCGGTGTAGAACCGATTAATTCAATCTCAAGATCGGTTGCTGCCAACGATAAACTCTTATTATCCACTGTGATCATCACATTGGATAAAATAGGCAACGTATGACGTTTCTCAACCACGCCACTGATAATTTGTAAGGGTTTAACTAGTGCTGCACGTGAAATCGTAAATTTCATATCCCTGCTCCTACAACTTAAGTCGTTAAAATACGCAATAAATTCGTGTAATCTTCTTCAACATCTTGTGTTGACTGTTTCAATTCAACAATTTTACGGCAGGCATGCAAAACAGTCGTATGATCACGACCGCCAAATGCATCGCCAATTTCCGGCAAACTGTGATTCGTTAATTCTTTCGCTAAAGCCATCGCCATTTGTCGCGGACGCGCCACAGAACGACTGCGGCGTTTTGATAATAAATCAGCGACTTTCACTTTGTAATATTCTGCCACGGTTTTTTGAATGTTTTCTATCGTGATTAATTTATCTTGTAGCGCTAACAAGTCACGTAAAGCATCTTTCACAAAATCTAACGTAACCGGTTTTCCGGTAAAATGCGCATTCGCAATCACGCGTTTTAATGCGCCTTCGAGTTCACGCACATTAGAACGAATCCGTTTCGCGATAAAAAATGCTGCTTCATACGGCAAATGAAGATGCGTTTGTTCGGCTTTACTCATTAAAATCGCGACACGCGTTTCTAATTCAGGTGGCTCAACCGCTACCGTTAAACCCCAACCAAAACGAGATTTTAAACGTTCTTCAACGCCGTTAATTTCTTTAGGATAACGATCACACGTCAAAATAACTTGCTGTTGTCCTTCCAACAACGTG
>CAJCIZ010000045.1 GCA_903970525.1 Myxococcales bacterium
AATAATAAAAATAATAAATAAATATTCAAATGGGCAAACCCCTTAAGTTTTAAACTATACAAAGGAACATACATGAAAAGAATAATGTTTGGTTATTTATTAATGATATTCTCCACCATTTCGGCGGCACAATCACAATCAAACGATATACAAAGTACTATAAAAAATATCTCTCGAGAACTTGCGTCAATTAACCAAGATATTACACAAGCTTACCAAATCAATCAGAATATATCTCAATCCAAAGAACCTTCCTCCAACAATGATGTCGAGTTTACTTTTCAACAAGAAAGTGCTTATGAAACCAAATTTGTAAAAAACTATAATCACAAGAAAACCGATTCGAAAATCAATTCATCTTATGACAAAAGCATCTATGAAAAAATAATTCTCGAAATGTATAACCTAAAAAAAGAATATGAGAACAATCCTTATATTAAGATAACTGGCTTTGATATCAATATAGGAGTAATGATTCCATCGGTAACTATTACGATTGAGTTTAAAAAGTAATATCGACAGGTCATTAGGATGTGTTAATACAATTGCCATAGAATACAAACCATCAGATCAGCTAGTTCCCAACCCCGCTTTTACAATTAATATCCAAACGGCATACTCTTAAGCCTTTACACCAGGATATCAAGATATAGCCATTGCATCTCTATAAGTGCCTGCTATAATATAAATAGGCACTAAATCATATATAACTTATATTATTTCTTTATATTCAATATTTTATAAATATTTATTATAATTTTAGTGTAATGTTTTTTAAGCTTTTTTTATTACATAGGTAGCACATGAAATCAGCAAGTGACAGCATCCTACGGCGTATTCGTGCGAAACAGCACGGATGGGTCTTTACGCCAAAAGATTTCATTGATCTCGCCACCCGCAACACTATTGGAACCACACTTCACCGTCTTGTCAAAAAAGGACTTATTCGCAAATTAAACCATGGATTATATGACTTTCCAGCAAAACACCCAAAACTAGGCACACTTGCCGCAAACCCTGATGCTGTTGCAAGAGCACTAGCAGCACGATCAGGCGATATCATTCAACCAAGCGGCGCTCAATCAGCAAATCAGCTAGGGCTCGACACCCAGGTGCCAGCAAAACCTACTTATATTACATCAGGAAATTCGACACGCAAAAAAATCGCGAATTACCCTATTACACTTAATCATTCAAAATTTTTAACTAAAACGCCGTTAGGCATTAATGTCGTCAAAGTCATTAACGCATTACATCACATGGGAAAGAATAATATTACTAAAGACATGATAAAGAAATGCAGCAAGATACTATCAAAAAAAGATAAATCACAACTTAAAAAAAACCTGGTTCAATTACCAGACTGGATGATTCAATTTATATTAAAAATAATAGGAAACTAACATGCAAGAATTGCTTAAAGCTAGCCGAGAAGATCGCACCAAATATTTTCAAGAAGCAACCGCACGCTCTCAAAACATTAAAAATGTCATCATTATTGAGAAAGATTTTTGGGTATGCTGGACGCTCGATCAAATTTTCTCGAATCCCGCACTGTCACCACATGTTACTTTTAAAGGCGGCACCTCTCTTTCAAAATGCTATAACATTATTGACCGCTTTTCTGAGGACATTGATCTTACTTTATCAAAACAATACATAGGCATTACCGCCGAGAATGACCCCGCTACCGCTACGAGCAACAATCAACGCGGCAACCGATTAGAAGAACTTTCTAAAAAAGTTAAAAACAAGATAACCAACAACGTTAAACCACTATTGACAGAAGGATTCAGAAAAAATATCGCAACTTATTTTGATGACACTGAATGGCAGTTAGAAACTGACGAAAAAGACGAGCAAAGTCTTATATTTCACTATCCAAGCTGTTTTGAAAAGAAATCAGACGGATATATTCAATCATCAATCAAATTAGAATTTGGGGCACGCGCTGATATCAGCCCATGCGAAACCAGGACAGTAACCACCTACGCACAACAACTTTTACCAGAGTTATTTGATTCACCATCAGAGATCACAGTAACCACACTGGCTGCCAAACGCACCTATTGGGAGAAAATAACCCTACTTCACGCTGAATATCACCGCGACCCCAAAAAACCACTCCCTGGCCGGCTATTTCGCCACTATTACGACATTGCAATGTTAGACAAAAGCAATCTGACATACGATGCCATGCAAGATACAGCACTCTTAAGCGATGTCGTGCGAAACAAAACCATTTATTTTCCATCCAAATGGGCAAACTATGATGAAGCCAATATTGGAACCTTACGCATATATCCAAACGAAGCATTCATCGAACAATTAAAACAAGATCATAGAAATATGAGCGAGATGTTTTTTGGTAATGCGCCTGATTTTAACGATACTCTATCAGCAATACAGAATATTGAACGAGTGATAAACAAGAAATAGTGAGTTAAAATCTACAAAACAGCTCTGAATTAGTTAGGAATAAAATGAATTTTGAATTTATAAATAAAATAACTGACGGCAAAACACCCGAATTATTTCGATCTTTAATCAACGGACATATTAGAAGCTTAACTGATGAACAAATTGTAACCCTTATTAAGGACCATGCGTTAGACAAGCGCTATTCAACATTTATTTTTCGACGTGTCAAAGAGATCAATAATAGAGAACTATTGGATAACTTAGCACAGTATTTTTTATCTCGTTATACTGAATCCTCTAGCTATAAAGAAAAAAGACGCTTCCCCCATTATCTTAATGGTATAAGCATGGAGTGCAGCCTGCCGATTCAAAAAGAAATTTTTGGCTTCTTTTTGAATTCGGGAAAACGCTATTTACGGAAATATGCTTACGCCAATCCAAACCTAAGTACTCTCGGCCTTTTTGAATTAGCCTGGCAATTAGTAAATGAAAATTATACCGAAGCAACTTATTTAATACATACAATTGCCTATTATTATAATGATGAATTTTTACTTAATTACTTTAAAAAGGTAATCGCACATATTGGCATAAAAGACTATCAAATTCGCTGCTTATTTAAACGCCACCCTAATTTAACCGAGGAAGATTGGTTATGGTTAAAACGTCATCGCCCTCATTCATTTCTTTATGTTGCTGCAATTAAAAATTATGCTATTAGCAATGATGATTGTATGGAAGTTTACAATCATGAAATGCACTTCATTATGACGAATCAATGGATTCAAGACCCGATGAAGGCCTATTACTATGGTGCCTAGCTAAAATGAAAAAGTGGGAAGTTATTGAAAAAATTATTTCCGAAAAATAAGCCGATGCAAAAATCTAAGTGTTCGCAATTCGCGAACAACGAACACTGCGAACCCCGGTTCAATTCCTGATCAAGTACAGATTTCTGGGGGCACAAATGGGGGCATTTTTTTGAGTAAAATTTTCAAAAAACACTACAAAAATAACTATAAAACCAATAAACTCAATCCCCGCCGCCCCACTTTTTTAATTTTTTATCTAAGAAATAAATATGTCTATTACTATGCAATTTAAAAAACAGCTTAAAGCGAAAGCTCATAAGCTTAATCCTATTGTTATTGTTGGGAACAAAGGGTTGACTGAGAATGTTATGAAGGAAATTGATCAGGGACTAACAGATCATAAATTGATGAAGGTTCGGATTAATGCTGGGGATAGAGAAGAAAGATTGGCTGTGTTGAAGGAAATTTGTGAAGGCACAGGGGCGGAAGAAGTACAGTTGATTGGTGGGGTTGGGGTGATTTATCGGGAGAAGATAGAGGAATAAAATTTATAAATTTCAAAGCTTCAAAATTCTTTTAAGATTATTCAGCGATGTTTCTTTTTTACTGTCAGGAATTCTTCTGATATTTTCTAACTTCCACAAAATTGCCGGCAGCCTCTCAATTCCTTGAATAGGCATTAAAGACCAATCAGGCACCCCTTCTTTTAATGATATCAAAAATTTTCTTTCATCCTCTGTAAAATCTTCCAATATTAACTGAATTAAGCGGTGCCTAATTGCAATCAATTCTTCAAGAGTCACAGTTACATCATCTGTCATTCCAGAAAACTCATTATTAAATATTTTCTCTAAACCCCCAAGATTAGGATTTGGGTTAAGCAATTCATGAATAGGTCTCGGACTACTGGCAAGATAAACAATTAAAGCTCTTCTAACATCATCTGTTATACCTTGATTTACTAGCAAAAATTTAACATCAAATAAATCTCTCGGATGCTGTCTATCTAAAGCAGCGCATATTTTTCCACCATATATATCAGCGAAAGAAAGGGTTTTGACACGAGTGAATTTTAAAAATTGATCTTGCGCTCTCTGGCACAAATCATATTCTTCGCAATCAAATACAGAACCTCTGATAACCAGATTAGGTTCAACCTTAATGACAGTATCACCCTTATACACTAATAGTTTAGCGAGCTGCTGATCCTTCGTAAAAGAAGGCTTAACAACTAAATTGCGTGCCTCGATTAGCTTCTTCATCTTTATCAATTCAGATGTAAGATTTTTTAGAAAAACCTCCCTCGATTCTATTGGAATATATGCCAGATCAATATCTACGCTCAACCTAGGCATATTTCTAATGAATAAATTGATAGCTGTACCACCTTTTAAAGCAAAACAATCAAAGTCATTAATTACAGGAAGCACTTCAAGCAACAAATCAACTTGTTCATTGTAAATTTGATTAAAGCTCACTTCACTCCTCCTTTATTTCAGGCAACGATAGCTTATATTTAGAATTGTACTTACCGCCCTCACCTATTACTCTTTTTCCATGTCCCAAACTTAATTTTTTTAAGTCTAAACCTGATAACCATGCATGTTGAAATTTTTCGGCGAGATATAAAAAAAGGCGTTTTACTTTTATAGAATTACATGTTTCTAATAATGATTGCACGACTGACGGTCGTAATTGCCCAAGATTTTCTAGTAGCAATATTACCTCTTCCAATGATTGATATTTAGGGTACAAAAATAGCATTTCCATTGCAGCTCTTTCTGGAGACGATATTTGTAAAGTTATTCCATCGACAGGTCTTTCTATTATGCCTAACAACTTATCTTCACCATCAAACAACGACGTTCTAAATATTTGAAATTCAACATCCCATAATTTCTTCTTGCCTAACCACGATGGCACTTTTGTATTGAGATCTGCGAACAATGCAACTTGCCTTATTCCTTGCATGGGTATGAAATGAGATCGACCTAATATTTGCAATGCAGTTTTGCCACCGATGTGCACAGGTAATTGCATTTGCGCTTGCAATGCCGCAACTGCTCCCACCCAAGATATTTTATCCCCTGCCTTCTTATATGCTTTCATACCAAGACGTTCTAACAATCCGGAATGCACATACCACCACGCTAGCTTAGAAGATATACCTTGCTTCTCTAGCCATGCATTCGTTAAAACTACCCCGGAGGGAGTAGAAACCATGAAATGGTTTAATTTTGTTTCGTTTACTCTAGTCATACTAGAAATTATAAGATAAATTTAAACTATTTGCTAGTCGTGGTTTAAATTTGTTATAAATATTCTAGGATAACTAGACTATTTATAATATTTATAAACTAAAAAAGAATATGCTATATTTCAATGTGTTAGTCATAGAAGGGATCTAGAGAATCCCAAAGTATCATGACTCTTTGAAATAATGATTTATTGCAGCAACCTCAACCTAGAGCCAATTTCCTACATATACATTCAATTTAATTTTCAGCTTACTATTTTATGACATAATCAATTTGGGATGGAGGTATTTATATGCCTGTTACTCGAAATGAGCCAGTCGCTAGGTTAGTAATTTGCTGTGACATACTGTCACGTAGGCTTGCTGAAAATTCACTCTCTTGTGAATGAACGTTACTTAATTAGTAATAGAATCATAAAGCGCTTTGACACTATCTCGACCTTCCCTATTTTCAAGCTAAACCAACCTCCTCAATTTTTCTGGTTTAATTTTATTTAAAATACTCCAGCCTAACTAGAATATTTGAAATATTTTTAAACTTGATGATGCAAAATCCCGACCTCGTAAATTCCTTTCTCTCTGAATATAACAGATACGTAAGCCAGCGAAACCTTGAGCAAAGCAACAACTTGACATTAATAATCATAATTACTATTTTAAATAGTAACTTCGATATAATACGTCATATAAATGTCCATTTTATTTGAAAATTTCAATCAATAAAACTATATTTAATAGTAACAATGATATGAAATGTCAAAACGAACCCCTCCAAATTATTTGCCCAAAACAGCATATTTACTCACGAAGAGTTTAAGCAATACGCCCTCTCACAAGGTACAGCAAATGCACACAACGGGAAATACTTGCCTATCACTTAAAAAAGAAAAACATTGTACGAATTCGTCGAGGTCTTTTTGCAAGTATCCCATTATCCTCACGAGACTCTGCTGAATCCTATGCAATAGACCCATACTTAATTGCTGGTCGCATTTGTGATGATGCGATATTGGCATATCATGCAGCTTTTGATTTTCATGGCGTGTCATACTCGCTCTCCACTCAAGTGACATTTCTGTCGCAACAAAAAATTCGTCCGTTTACTTTTCAACAAACAGAATTTATTTGTTTACCATTTCCAAAAGCTCTAATTAACAAGAATAGAACTTCTATCGAATGCATCATAGCTGATCGCGAAGGATTAACTATAAAAGTAACGAGTCTTGAACGAACCATTGTTGATGCACTAGATCGCCCTGAATACGCTGGCGGATGGGAAGAAATATGGCGATCAGCAGAAAATATTTTTATACTTAATTTCAATAAAATGGTTGAATATGCAATACAACTTGATAACGCAACAACAATCGCAAAACTCGGATTTTTCTTTGAACAACACAAAGAATATTTCCACGTAGATGACAAAACATTAAAAACCCTCCAATCCAAAAAACCCAGCAGCATTCACTATCTTGAACGCACTAAACGTGAATCAGGAAAATTTATTCAGCGATGGAATTTAGTTGTACCAAACCGGATTATAGAACGCGCATGGGAAGAACCAACTAATGATCTTATCTAGACAATAATTACAAACAGAAGCACAAATTATAGGTTTTTGAATCAAGCATCTTGAATCTGTTCAAAATAATATGGATGTACTTGGTGGGTTAAGATGAGATTTAGGCTCATCATTTTTAATCCACTACCCTAGTCAGGATTACGATCATAGCTACAGTTGGAAAGACGCAACAGAGCTGCTATAATAATTTATATGTCTATTGTTGGCAAGAGGTTGGCTATGAAGGTAGAATACAAAAAAAGCATTACATTCAAAGTCTTAAAACGAATTAAAAAGCTTTCCGGAGACATTGTTTTGCGCTCAGATATTGCGAATATTGCCGACCCTCGTGAAATAAGCCGCTCTTTGAATCGGCTTGTTCAAAGTGGATATCTAGTAAAGCTAGGATATGGCGTATATGCCAAATTAGCGCGCTCTGAGATTGCTCAAACAACCTACCTCAAAGAAGGTGTACTCCCAACAATGCGAGCAGCATTGAATAGGCTTAACATTCGCTGGGAACCTTCACCCGAGGAACAGGATTATCAAGCTGGACGATCAACACAGATTCCAGTAAACCCAACTACAACACTAAGAGATAGATTTCGTCGGCAACTGCGTTACCGCGACATGGAATTAACACGTGGATAAACTTCTTACTCAAGAACAATTAAAAGAACTGGTATCAGTCACAGCAGAAAGATTACGTATTAAATATCCATTCATCATTGAGAAGGACTATTATGTTACTCACGCTATCCATTCCCTGTCGGGCATTGAAAATGAATATTTTCGATTAGTATTTTGTGGTGGAACATGTTTAGCAAAAGCTCACAGAATAGTAAAACGAATGTCAGAAGACGTGGATTTCAAGATTCAACTTAAAAACACAGGCGAAACTTTCAGTAAAAGCCGCTTATTAAGAGAATTAAAAAAGTTCAGAACACAAATCATATCATCGCTTACGCTTCCTAACTTAACCATTAGCAATTCCGCCGTACGCAATGAAGGCCAGTATTTGCGAGCAGAATTAGCTTATCCTGCTTTATTTGAAGGGAACGACACACTAAGACCACATCTTTTATTAGAATTTACTTTTGCAGATGTTCGGCTTGCAACAGAAAGCTTAACAATTAATACTATCATCGAAGATGTCATAAAAATGACTGCCATATTCTCACCATTACCTATAGACTGCATTTCAGCGGATGAAACAGCTATTGAAAAATGGGTTGGCCTTACTCGCCGCATAGCAGCAATTGAACGTGAACATCACTATGACGATCCTACACTAGTACGACATGTTTACGATCTCAATGCATTTAATCAAACCGATAGAATTGGAGATACATTTTTCAATCTAGCGAAAACTATCGTTGAATACGATGCCAAACAGTATAAAACTCAGCACCCAGAATACTTCCATGACCCTAGCACTGAAATCCGTCAATCACTAGAAATTCTAAAGAATAGAGAGCTGTGGAAAGAGCGATATCAACGATTTATTGACTCGATGGTATATGACAAAACAGCGATGCCTAATTATGTTAGCGCCATACAATCTCTAGAAAATGTCAGTGCAAAGGTTATTGAGATACTGAACAAGCACCAATAACGCTCAAACTGTGTTTATGAAGCAACGCAGGCTCACCACAACTATAGGAATCGCTTACCTTATACCTTTCATTTTGAACAAATCATCTAATAATTATAATTTCTTATACCGAAAACACCCCTTCACATGATCATCCACCATCCCAACAGCCTGCATGTAAGCATAACAAATCGTACTGCCTACAAATTTAAAACCTCGTTTCTTCAAGTCCTTAGACATAGCATCAGAAACTTCTGTATTAGCAGGGACTTCTTGCAAATTTCTTCTAGCATTGATTATTGGTTTGTTATTAACAAAACCCCAGATATATTTTTTAAAACTCCCAAATTCTTTTTTGACTGCCAAATAGGCTTTAGCATTTTGAATTGTTGCTTGGATTTTCAGACGATTACGGATAATGCCGGGATTTTTCATTAAGGCTTGTACTTTTTTAGCATTATACTTTGCTATTTTATCCGCGTTAAAATTATCAAATGCTAAGCGATACTGCTCACGTCGTTTTAAGATGGTGATCCAACTCAATCCTGCTTGTGCACCCTCTAAAATCAAGAACTCAAATAATAATCTATCATCACGAATAGGTCTGCCCCATTCCTTATCATGATATAAAATATAGAGCGGATCTTCACCTGCCCAAGTGCAACGAGTTTTTTTGGTTTTCAGATTCGGCTTTGATCTATTCATGACAAGGCTCTCCATTCTTACGCATAAGAAGCAGCGCAGACTCTCCACCTGGGAAGATTTCTGTCAAATTCACACCAAAATTTTTAATTCCAAAAAGATCACTGAGTGGATGTTTAACACGCTTCTCCATGCGGGTTGCAAAAGGTTCGGGATATAGAGAGCGCGTTGTGCGAGGCGGGGCGTCAGTTGCTTGGATGGTAATTTGTTTTGACATGGTGATGGATTCCTTGGTTTTGATTTTTAGCACTGCTTTTAAAAGCCATTTTCTTTGAGAGAGCAAACAATTCCTTCAATACCCAACAAATCCATATATCTTTTTCTAGAAAATATGGCTTAATACCTAGCGTTGCTTCCGCACCTTCGAGAGTTGCGCGTTGCCTCTCACGAGATAACTTTAAAAATTCTTCTGCCATAACTTATCTCACTATTGATATTTTTTAAATGCGTTAACCATCCATATAGGCATTTGATGGGTATGCTTAAGAATCTCAGAAAATTGTTTTTCATTCAATCGTTGTTTAATTGTATTGATGACATTTTCATTTACGTGATTTTTGCCTAAATACCACAATGCAGTAATCACAAGACACGTCATAGTACCCGGCTTCACCTGCTTGCGCTGACTAATATGTTTTAATGTAATTGTCTGCTTTCCTAACTTTATTTTTCTCGATGTACCACTGGTATAAAAAATAGGTCGCATAGGAACTTGAGTACTCAATTGCAATAGGCGAACTGCTTCAGCTCCGTGTGGTGTAATTATTTCGCCTGTTTGTTTTGAAATAGCTTTAACTATCTCTTCAGATGCAGGTAGCACTTTACCTAAATAGGGAACCTCTTTAGGACGCACATAGATACCGCGCGTTGCGCGCATTACCTCTCCCGATTTCACCAACCGCGATAATACTTGGCGAACATTGGCGTATGAAACTTCTCTTACAATAGCGCTCATAGCAAATGGCCTACCCCTGGGAATACTACTTAACTGATTCTTAACTAATTCTATTTCTTTCATAGTCTTAACACCTCTATTTGTAACAAATTATAGCATAGTTTGTGACAAAATGCACGAACATATTAGGCATTCACTGTTGATTGAGATTACTTAACACCCATTCCTTCTGGCGAACTTGTAAGTAATCCTTACAAGTCGCTACTGGCGTTAACCCCCCATTCTCATAAATTAATTTAAAACATTACTTACGATACTCCTCATCACTCACCTTCTCCATCCATTCAATACACTTCCCATCCACAGATTCTTGTATCGCAGTATGAGTCATACCAGTCGTAGGCGCAGCACCATGCCAGTGTTTAACGCCTGGCGGTGTCCAGATCACGTCTCCTGTTTGAATTTTCAAAATAGGCTTGCCCCATTCTTGAATTCGACCTATACCTGCTGTGACAATGAGAAGCTGGCCGCGAGGGTGTGTGTGCCAGGCGGAACGAGCTGAAGGATCGAAAGAGACAGATGCACACGATAAACAAGAAGGATCATCTTCTGTTACTAGCAACTTAAGATGAACAGAACCCGTGAAATGCTCTGCAGGGGCAGCAATTGTCTGTTGAGATTCAGGCTTGATGAGCTTAATGCTCTTTGAGCTGATGCTTGTAATAAGTGAATTCGCTTGATTTTCTGCCATGGAATTTTCTCCTTGTTATTTCATACAAACAGGCTAGGTTAACGCCTCTTTCTGTCACAATTTATAGCATAGCTTTTGACAAACTGTATATGGCTTGTCATCTTCCTGTAACATTCCTCACATATGCTTAAGATCCCAAATAACTCAAGGGATAAAGCGTGCCTGAGCTTACTATCGAATTACTATATAACAACCCTGAGGCTGACAGTCCTAAATGCTCTGCCTGCAATGCATGCCTGTACGGACAAGAAAATCTCCTGTGCCATTGCCCACAGCAATCCCCTCTTCAAGCACAATATCAACGTGAATATTTATTACTGATCGAAGAAATTCAAGCTGCCGAAGCTGCACTCATCCAACTAGAGAATTCGCCTTTTCGGCAATTACGAAATGCGTTTGGTTTTGGTAGCGGCATTGTAAGCGGTGTCAATATTGTTTTAGGGTTTTTCCTCTATGTGACTTCTGCAATTGCTGTGCCTGCACTCGTTCTGCCATCTATCATTTTGGGTGCTTATGTTTATTTTCGTGGACGTCGCGAAGAAAGTGAAATTAATGTTGATGCGCAAATTGAATTAAAAGCAAAAAAATCTTATTTAATAAATAAATTTCAAATATCGGTTGAACAGCGTTATCAAAACCAATCTACTCTCATCATAGACAAAGCATTACAAACAGTGCCCGCGAAACCCAAGGAAAAACGCAGTATTCTCGGAAATCCTTTTAGTCATTTAATTGGCAGCTCAATTGCAACGCTTGGAATATTCAACGCCCTGATCAAATTTACTTTGTTTGCAGCCGTCATAGGAGGCGGACCGATTGCATGGGGAATTGCGGGCGGTGTCGCATTATCAGTTGGGATTTATTTTTTCTATAAACGATATCATTACTTGGAATCAAAAAAGAATTTTGAAAATAAAATGGCGATACTGACTGCAAGAACAACTGACATTAAAGCTATCAATAAGCAAGTAAAGAAACTCTCTTCCCAACGTATTAATGAAAAATTACAAACGCTGCAATCTGAGAACACAGCCTTAAAAATACAACTCGCCAAACAGCCATCACAAGCTGAGCCATCGTCTCTACCCACAGCACTAAACGAAGCAAAACTACAATGGAGCCCTCGTCTTCATCGCCGAGCATCCCGCTCTATCCTATCGGATCCTCTCATAGACTCTATTAAATCACCCGAAGTAGTATCGTTTTCATCCCTATCTTCCTGTAAAATGGGCACACCAAGCTAACTGAGATAAGCAATATGAAAATCATAAAGATATTGATAGTCGAAGATGAAGCACCCATTCGAGACATGATTAAATTTTCCTTGTCGTCTACCGAATTTGAAATCATTGAAGCTGAAAATGCAAAAGAAGCTATGGAAAAAATTGCATCACAATTGCCGGATCTTTTTTTGTTAGATTGGATGTTACCTGGCGTCAGCGGCATAGATTTAGCAATGAAATTACGAAAAAACAATCTCACTAGAAATATTCCAATTATCATGCTAACAGCACGCGCTGAAGAAGATAATAAAGTAAAAGGATTAGAGGCAGGTGCTGATGATTACATCACAAAACCTTTTTCACCGCGCGAACTAGTCGCCAGAATAAGAACCGTGTTACGCCGTGGCACTTTAGTTACACCAGAAGGCATTATTCAAGTCAATCAATTACGATTAGACACCCATAAACATCAAGTTACCATTGATGATAATCTCATCACATTGAATACGATAGAATATAAAATCCTTTATTTCTTTCTAACGCATCAAGAACGAATTTACAGCCGGCAACATTTACTGGATAGTATTTGGGGTGGCGACAAAGAAATTAATGAGCGCACAGTTGATGTGCAAATTCGCCGCTTACGTCAGCGCTTACAGGAATTTGGTTACGATGAATATATTAAAACTATACGCGGATTTGGATATCAATTTATTGGGAAATCCCCATGAAAATTAACACACAAAAATTGCCAGCCAATCTTCCTACGCAAATTGTAAGCCATATTCAACATCTTGAACGTATGCGCCAGGATTTTGTAGCAAATGTCTCGCATGAGTTACGAACCCCTCTCACAGTCATACACGGTTATCTTGAAACATTGCTAGACGAAAAAGACTTGCCAGAAACGCGAAAAAAAGTATTTCTACAAATGCATCAACAAACCTTGCGCATGGAGAATTTAATAGAAGATTTGTTATTGCTTTCACGCTTAGAAGATGATGTAGATAACGAAACGAAAACTGATGAACCAGTTGCTGTAGCTGATTTGCTGAATCAGATATGCAATGAAGCGCGAGAGCTGAGTGGAGATGCAAAACATGATATTCAATTACATGCGGATAAAACAGTATTACTAAAAGGATGTCAGGAAGAATTACGCAGCTTGTTTTCCAACTTGATTTTTAATGCGGTTAAATACACAGCGCCCAACGGCGAAATTATCATTAACTGGCAAATGAAAAATAAAAAAGCCTACTTCAGTGTGCAAGACAGCGGCATAGGCATTGCCGAAAAACATATCCCACGTTTAACCGAACGTTTTTATCGCGTAGATCCCGCTCGCTCACGCTCTAGCGGTGGCACAGGACTAGGATTAGCTATCGCCAAACACGTATTACTTCGTCATGACGGTGAGCTCAACATCCAGAGCAAACTCGGCAAAGGCAGCACTTTTACGTGCATTTTCCCTAATAACCGCCTGCTTATCAATTAACACGCACCTTGATCCGATTAAGCGCGGTTTCTAAGATGGAAATTGATTCATAAATGAGCCGTTGAAGACCCTACTTTTTCAATTACATGAAACTATTTATGAAAAAATTAATTGTCAGTAATGAACCATATTCAGACTTGACCCTGGAAACGATCTAACGCGGACAAAAGGGGCTTTATACTTCCTATAAGCCAGCCTCGCAATGACGAGTAATATTTTACATAGCTGTTTTGTGAGCAATGTAATTTATGCACTCTCCTAATTTCCCCGCAGTATTTTTCAATTTTATCTTGTTTAAGCCATCGAGTAGTTTTTTTACTTTATCCTCATCGGCTGTAGCTGTATCTGAAGGGGCTAGAATGTTCGCTACGTCTTCAATATGATGTCTATTCCAATGCAGAGTCAACACTCTAAAAAAGCGCGAATTATTTTTTGTATAATCTAATAACAGCGCTTTGGCTTTGTCGTATGATGAACCATTTGTTTTTATCCATATTTTTTCAAAATCAGTTGAAAGTTTGTCTTCAGTAGAGATGGGTAAAATATGTATGTCAGCCATCATTTTTCTTTTGAATTCTTGCAGCATAGGCTCAACATCGATAACAGGTAATTTTAAATCGAACAATTTTAATGGTTGTGATATTTGCATTAACCCGTCAAATAAATTGTGTTGTAATAAAGGTATTCTGTATGTTGATTCAGAATTCATAGGGGGAAGTTTTTCTTCATCTTGCTCTTGTTTAGAGTCTAAGACGTTCTGTGTGTTTTGGTTGAGCTCAGCTTGCTCATCAACTGAATCATCAGCATTCTGATCTTTTTTACTCTCTCGGTAGTCCGCGACACTATCGAAAAGCATTGTGGTTGGAAAGTGTAGTTCACGACAATCTTTTATTTGATTGTAAAAAGGAACAAGTGAGGGACTGTTCATAATGTGATAGCTTAACGCTGTCATCGGAAATCCCTTTAACCAAGTTTTTTCTTTATGATAATACGATGGCATGATTGGTTGACTATCAAAAAAGAGCTTGGCTGGTTCCAGAACGACAAATTTGCCAGATTGATAAGTGAAATTGAGTGCAAAACTCATAGAGGTTCCTGTGAGCGCACCAATGCCAAAAAATTGGTCTGATCCATGAGTTGATTGTTCCCATTCGCAATGTTGACTGGTTCGATAAGTTTCAAAATCATATCGCATTATCTCGCAAGTGGTATCGATAACAATATGATTAGCTTCCGCAGCGATAAAATCATATAAAAGAGAAGGGAAATAATATTGGAAGCCTGGTTCATCTGCAGAATAAAAATTACTATCAGACTGTTTTTTGTATTTAAATAAAATTCCATAAGGAGCATCCAGATCGGGAAATGCTTCTAAAAGTAAATTTTATTGAGTTGCAGACAAATAGACAACATCTTCATTCAGTTTTCCCAGTCTTCTCGCTGCAAGTTCAAGTAGCGCTAGATTTGACGTTGCCCGCTCTCTTCTGTTGTTTGCCATGAATTATCTCCTTCAATAATTGAATCGCAATATTGCGTTCGCGTACTCTTCCCGTGCGTATTGCATCAACAAGTATTAACATTTCATAAAAAAGCTGATCGGGATGTTGAGCAAGTGACTGAGGGACAGAACGATAAAGTGGCACCAGGGTAACGCCACGCTGATTACCCTCTCCATACGGCCACACTGGAACTGGATCGTCTCCAAGTACTATAAGATTTTCGAAGATTGGAGCAGCGTAACTGGTTGCAATCCCTCGAGTATATGCGCCAAGTTGGGCCGGGAAGAAATATTTAACGCCTGACACCAGGCATTCTTCAACTGCTGCTTTTATGGGTAAGTATACAATCCTATTCGATCTTTTGACTGGCCCCAATAAACCAGATAAAACCAAGCGCTTCAATCCTGCATGAACCTCTGATGAGCTCATGCATAGAAGCCCTGCTAACTCATTTTGTGATAGCTCTTGATCAGGACGACCTTTTGCCAAGGTCATTGCTGACAATATCTTTAGAAGAATCACTATGTCTTGGGGTTTGAGCATGACTGAGCATCCTATTAGCTTTACTTAGGAACAGTATAGCACAGCTATTCGCAATTCGCGAATCGCGAATTGCGAATGTATTTATATATATGCTATTGATTATAAATGATTTATATTATTTGATTTCTTTGTCACCTCTATAACGATAGATAAGGTCTATAATTAATTTAGACACTAATCAATAGTTTAGAGAGCTCATATGCCATACATCGGTATTATGCAAAGAAAACATGAACCAATCCCTGGTGAGACAAAAAAATATTCTCAACCGGATGATTATATTTTAACGGAACCTAATCAATCCAAAAAAGAAGTTGAAAAAACAGTAGAAAATCTTAAGGCACAAGGTTTAGGAATTTATAAAAGTAAGATTATCGAACTCTTCATCCCTGAAGATATTTATAATCAAAAATACTTGAATGGAATCGTTTTGCATGAAGAATCTGAGATTAATGCGCTACTGAAAGAGAATGTCGATTATAAACAAAAAAAGTTAATTTCTGATGAAAAATCACCTACTTCATTTAATCAAGTTTCAACTACGTTTAGTGATACTGATAAGAAACAGATGACAGATATCAAGCAAGAAGATAATCAACGTAATGATCCTGAAATTCCTGGAAATCCAAAAAAATAGTGACTACTTGTTGTCAGGTTCTTAAGAAAAATTATGATTTCGAGGGCGGACGTTTCGAGGGTGTTGAACCCGGCATAGTGTTTTGCACAATCTGATGAACATTATCTAAATCATTTATCAATCTCGTGCATAAGTTTTTATTCTGATTATTTTCAAAGTGCGCTTCATAATTTTTAATGTGTTGCACTAAGCGGCCAGAGATTGTCGCCAATACCTTTTGATGCGTCTCAGCACTGATGGTTAAATTAGATGGCGATTGCAACAGAGAAGCATGTACAGAAAATTTCGCCATATCCGCTTTATAATCATTCATATAATCTTCAGGCTTGTTTGGTTTAGAAGTATTAGTCGGTGAATTTTCACCACGCCAGGTGGGAAACTTTAGGTTTACGTCATACTCTTGAGGATGACGAGCCGTCACTTCCAGAATGATCTGATAAAATTGCCTGAGATCCGCAGAAATATCAGTTAATTTTCTGTTATTCATGCTTATCTCCCTTATCGTTCAACTTTACGTTTTTGCTCTCGGATGGCCGAAAGCCAAAAATATTATGCCTGGTTTTCTGACGATAGGCTTTGTAAGCTGCTAATGTATCAGCTAACACAGGTTGTTTTAATACCAATTGTTGATAAATCGCCGCAGCCCATTTGCTCATATCCCATCGAGGATGAATATCAATTTTGTTTTGATTCGGGAAACCTGGTTGTGTGAAAAATTGAATAAGTTCGTGCTCATCATGTGTGACTGAAATTTTTCCTTCCCAAATATGCACCATGCGCGCATCAAGCTGTGAAGGTTCGTTAGGATTATGATTTTCAGCGGCGTGTTGAATCAAGTTGCGTAAATGATTGATGCCAGAATTTGCGAATGACTTATTCACTTCATCAATAACGTATGACTCATACGCCGTGACACACCCTAATCCTGCGATGGAACTATTACTGATGGATTGTTCGGCATCTTCTTCACTGCCACCTAATCTAAAATGTAAGTTAAGACGCGCAAGATATAATTTCTCTATTCCACCGGGTTCAAGCGTATTTAATATTTCAGAAAAATCCTGCATGTCACCGTTACTGCTTTGCGTAGGCGTTGAAATCCATAACAAATCCTGATCTCCAGTGATAGGCAGCACAGTACCATTCTCATCTTGAACACCGTAAACAAAAATATCACTAAAATGACTATCACCCGCCTGTTGATATTGCGCAGGATAATAATGACTGAGGCAGTTATCAAAAATTCCCCATGCATCATTCCACCAGTCAGGGCGTGTTTCTTTTGCGGGTAATCTCGCTAATATTTTTTGGAAATCGATTGGACATTGAGGTTCAACACGTGGTTTTTTCTCAGTGAGATCAATGCTAAAAATAATATCTGCGTCAGTCGGTTGCTTGTGCGCTTTTACACGTATGCGCCCACCCTGCTGAATCTGTTGCTCGGTTCCAACCAGCTCGTACTCACCAATGTGTAAGCCTGACAAGACTTCTTGCAAACTGAGTTTGTGTAATACGGGTTGTAGTAATTCTTTATCTTGTGGTATGTCTTTAAGGTGACGAGCGAGCACTTCCCATTTGCCGTTTTTCATTTCAATAAATCCTAACAGAGGATCGATAGAAATAACGCCTTTTGCAAATCCCCAGTTGCCTGTTTTAGCTTTAACTGAGAGAGGCTTAGGAGACGCAGGCATGAGATAACGATGGGAAGATGGGCTAACACGCAAGGCAAATGCAACACCTAATAGCAGGGATTTCTCTTTTAAAAAAAGCGCAAATAACCGCGGAATCTCGGCCCGTTTGATAATCCTTTGTTCTTGCATGTCCAAGTTTAGATTATCGTTTGTTTGCATCATAGAATGAGTGCGTTTTACTATGCATATATTATAGCATAAATCTAAAGCCTGCGGGTCAAGCGCTGAGCATATCATTACCCACAAATTCTAGATGTGTGTCATGCCAGCACGCTTCTAGCTGGCATGACAGATCCGTTTTAATTCACACATTTTTGAACAATTTGGGGGATCCCCCAGGGTCAAGACTGAATGGACAAACTTAATGAAATCATTCATCAAAGTAGAAAACTTTTTAAATACCATGCCCCGCCATACAACACGGCATGTTCGTATCTGCATTCGCACGCCTTACAACCATGTCTTTCACATCTTCAAGCTTGTCATCTTCTTTATTTCCGTTCGTTATGATGATGCCTTGAAGCAGCGGCCTATACTCACCTTTCGTACTAAAACTTGCTTTATCTATCTTCTTATTAAAAAAACTTCTATTCAAACACGTGAGTAAATCATTCGTCGTAGGAATTTTAGGTGCTAAGTTATATGCAGTCGTCTGAAAAATACTATAGATACCTAACAAAATTAATAATCGTCCAGCAATTTCTTCGCGGGAGAAATCATTGTCTCTAATCACATCTTTATTTGCGAAAACTTTTAAAATGATAGGTATATTTAAATGTGCCAAGCCATGTAATAACCCGTTAAATGCACTCGATACAAATTTCTGAACCTTTTGTGGTTTACTAAGATTTTGCGGATGCTTGAGCATATATATTTTTTCAAGCGGCTCAAACATTGCTAGAATTTGTTTTGTTGACTTCACTTCCATTTCTTCATCAAGAAGTATTCCGACTGTCTCTGGATCAAGATCAGATTCTAATTGTAAGTATGATCTTGTCGCTTCTTTATCAAGTCTCATTCTATATATTATTGTTAATGCAGCTTCTTTCTGCTCTAATTTTTCTTCCTCTAAATCAATAGAGTCAGAATGATTTTGATAATTAAGTTTTAAGTGCATTGACAAACTGATCATCAAACAAAGGAAAGTTAAATAGGCTGGAATCAACCCATCATAATACTCCAAGGACTCTTCTCTGAATTCACCCGCCGTTAAATAATTCCAGGAAAAAAACAATGTGACAGGCACATAAGTAAAAATCTGCGCCGCACAGTTTGATGCGGGAAAATTGGCTCTAGCGATATGTGCTTTAGCTGATGCAAACATGATAAACCCTATATATCGAAATAACACCATCAAGAAAGCGCGGAACTATACGTTAAATACTTGGATGCGACAAGCACATTTTGTTTAATAAAGCGATGATATTGTCAATATTATGCTCAATAACGGCTCATCCAAAATTAACTGCCAGCCCAAGAACTAAAATATTACTCATTTGATTAGTATTGGCGAAAATAAATTGATTGAGATATCCAATTGAAACAGACGTTTCTTTTGATACCTGCGTTGCAATCCCCGCATAAGCTCTATTTTGCGATAAAAAACTATGAGAAGGTCTCCACTTGGAATGATTCAAATGAAAAAACACTTCGTCCGACAAAACAAGAGCGTGCCTTTCCCATTTTTTCAGCGGCACTTTAAGCTGACATTTTCCCCTGAAATTCATACCCCATTATGAGTTATTACTATCTTTAACTTCTTCTAGGCGAGTTCTGCTATCAAATTTATATTTATCAGAATTGAAAACCATCCAATTCACTTGTTGCCAGACGATATTTCTATGATGATAAACACCATTTGCATCTTTATCAGTAACAACGCATCCCGTGCAAATAAAGCCAGCTTGGGCCTCAGTTGATATCCAAGTCCCATCCAAAGCAATGCTTGTTGGAATTTATAGCGGTTATCAATGAATCTCAAATCAGGCTCTAAATAGAATTTTACTTTCTTATCTTGAGACAAAGAACCCGTAAAGACTGGCGCTATCCAAAGCTTAGTGTGTGTTTCAACTGCAGAGGCCACATGAAAAAAGAAAAGTATCATCAGAGCGACTAGAACTCGCTTTAATGTTCGCATCGAGTGAATCTCTACTTTATTTTTTTCTTGATCACAGACTTATACCCACGCGTGATCTTTTGTTTTGTTTTTCTTTTGGAATCGACTGTTTGATTGCGACACGCATGGCTTTTTCTAATGCGTCTTCATCAAGATGAACTGGGATACTATTAGGTTCAACTGGCATCTTCTGATAACCAAACGTATTAACTTCTACAGAGATCACACTGACCGTCAGAAAAGCTGAACTTAACACTTTACTTGCAAAGTCTGTATCAAATCGCAATGAAAGCGGCACATAAATACCTAATCTCATAGACAGTTTAGACAAAACCATGCAACTAGAAAATTCCAACGGCTTCAACGCCGCACCACGACTACCATTCACATATTCAGCCCAACGCACGGCTTCTCCAACTATTTGATATAACTCATTTGCAAATTGTCGTGATAAGCTTTTTTCATCTGGCGAAAATAAGTTGAATTCTTCATGCAATTTATCTTTTTGATCCCGTTTTTTCTGAGTGCTTTCAATTTCAATTCTTAAACTATCACCACTGTTTGCACAATCAATCAGCCTTTTAAACGTATCTGCTGCATCAATGTCTGGATATCGATTCAAAACAGTACGATAGTAACTGAGTTCACCCTCATAAAACTGGCGTAAGACTGTAATGAATGCTTCTGCGTCTTGTGGATTTGCCATATTTTTTTCAAACTTTGTAATCCATTGTCTGAATTGCGATTTGATATTCAAATAAAATATTTCAATCGTTTCGTGAGCACTATTTAAATCTTTAACTAACGATAATTTTGGTGGGATACCATTAATGAATGGTGTGACTTGATATTGGAATAATTCAAATTTTTCGATAAGCCTTTTAAGTTCTTGACGCATATCCACAATCCCTGTGTTTGCATAGTTTAGTCAAAATCGCTCATCTCATCAGTTATTTATACATGCAAATGAGTGAATAATCAATAGCCTATCTCTCACACTGAATTGACAGATGTTCAATTCAAGCTAAAATGATAGATATGAACCTACGCATGTGTGCCAGCATTTTTTATTACTTTCATAGCCGTACTTCAGAGCAGTGAAGCTTTCTCACAAACTAATATTTATGCGAACACCCAAGCGGGTATGTTTTCGCCTGCGGTCAAGAATGCCCTGTTTCGTGTTTATGTCCCCAATGGCGATAGCGGTACTGTGTCTATCATTGATGCTTCAACCTATAAAGTTGTGCAAACGTTTTATTCGGGGAAAGATCCCCAGCATGTCGTCCCCTCTTACGACTTACAAACTTTATGGGTATTAAATAATAAAAGTAATAGCGTCACACCAATCGATCCGTTAACTGCCAAACCAGGTAAATCAATTCCTGTTGATGATCCTTATAATTTGTATTTCACAAATGATGGCAAATTTGCCATCGTGGTTTGCGAAGGGCATAAACAATTAGAATTTCGTGATCCAAAAACAATGAAGTTGATTTCTACTTTACCCACCGAGTGTGCGGGCGCAAATCATATGGAGTTCACCCCCGATGGTCATTATGCGATTGTGACTTGTGAATTCTCTGGGAAGTTAATGAAAGTGGATATGGAAAAACATCAAGTTGTTAATTATCTTTCTCTCAGTGCAAATACGCAAAAAGCTTGTGATCCACTTGCTTTTCGTATTACAGCCGATGGGAAAATCGTGCGTGACTGTGACACGCAAAACAATAACTCAAGCATGCCACAAGATATTCGCTCTAGTGCAGATGGCTCGTTATTTTTTGTCGCAGACATGATGCAAGATGGTCTTATCTTGATTGATCCTATTAGTTTTACTAAAAAAGGATTTATTCATACAGGCATTGGGACACATGCTGTTTATCCTAGTCGTAATGGAAAACTTTTCTATATTTCAAATCGCGGTTGTCATCGCATGACATCGTGCCCCGCTCATGGCCCTGGTAGTATTAGTGTTGTTAATCCGATTACACGAGAAGTGATAGCCACATGGGCGATTCCACAAGGTGGCAGTCCTGATATGGGAAATATCACGGCGGATGGAAAAGAATTATGGTTATCTGGACGTTACGACAAAGAAGTTTATGTTTTTGATACGGCAACTGGGGCGCTCGCTCATCGCATTCCCGTCGGAGATGGGCCGCATGGTCTAGCTGTGTGGCCGCAACCGGGTCGCTATTCTTTAGGGCACACTGGTAATATGCGTTGAGACATGATGTGTCGTGCCAGCATGCTTTTACATTGGTATCTACACAAGTTTTATTTTTCGATTCTGGCATGCCAGCGTGCTTTCAGCTGGCATCCAGTTACTCTAAAGCGTGTAACGAGGTATTAAGCAGCCTGGATGCCAGCTTAAAGCTGGCTGGCATAACAGGGGGAGTCAATATAATCTTTATCTCGAACCATTCTGACTAATAACAGGATAATTATTTTTTGCTTGAGAGTCATCCACCACAGGTTGTGTCTGTGGCAAAGTATTTGTGCTCTGCGGTTGCTGCGTTGGTTGTTGTTGTGGCTTCGTCTGCTGCTGAGGTTGCGCTTGATTAGCAGGCTTTTTAGGCGACACTTTAAAAAATTCTGATGCAGTCAATTTATCTAGCGTCTCCATAACATCAAATCCTGAAGAACCTCTATCGCCATTTTGTCGGATAGATTCTTGTGGCGCAGGTTTGTTTTGTTGCGCAGGCGCGGGTTTTTCTGTTTTAGGTGCGACTTGTGTTTGCTCTGGTTGAACAGGCGCAACAATAGCTTCAGGTTGTGCGTGTCTCACGCGCTTCACTCTAACTTTGACAGGCGCTGGTGGTGGCAGTTGAGGTGGTGCAACTTGCTCACCTGCAGGCGGTGGAATCGCTTGTTCAGGACGCGCAACCACAGAAAATTTCTTACTGTTAATTTGATTGCCCGACACTTCTTCTACATATTTAGAATTAGGATAATTGTATTGCAATACACGAATCACTTCCTCTTCTTGCGCTCTCATTTGCAATTGATGATAAGACTTCGCCATCATCACTAACGCATCAGGCACTCTAGGTGAACCTTGATAGTTTTGCACAACGGTTCCTGCACGATTTGCCGATGCGACATACGCTTCGCGATCATAATAAAAATGTGCTACTTCAAATTGATGGTTTGCTAAAACATTTCTTAAGTAAATCATATATTGATGTGCGGCTGGCGCATAATAGCTGCGCGGATACTGATTAATTAATTGCGCAAAATCATTATAAGATTTTTTCACTTGCGTTAAATCGCGTGTGGAATAATCGACGGAGAAGATACGCTCGAACACACCCAAGTTTTGATAAAAATCAGATAAGCCTTTCATGTAATAAGCGTAATCTGCATTGGGACTGGTTGGATGCGAGTGAATATACCGATCAGCTGCCGCTTCTGCCGAAACATAATCACTGTTCATGTAATACGCATAAATAATATGTAATTCTGCGGTTTCAGTATCGCGTCCAAAAGGATATTGCACGTCTAGCGCTTCGAAACGCTTAATGGCTTCAGTATAATTTTTGTCGCGTAGGGCTGATTCGCCACCTTGGTATATTTGATCTGCTGTTTCACCTTTATAGGCTTCAGCGGGGTCTGTCGTACTGGAACACGCAGACACTACCAAAAATGACAATAAAATCGCGCTGGAAATACAGTATTTAACGGTTTTCATGATTCATCCATATCCAAATTCAGGCTCAATTGGCCGTGCATTGTATACCAATTTCTGCGATCATTCATCCTTTGAATATGGGTTATTTGACAATGGCAATGAAAATTCAGCACACACTAATTATTCCCGATGAAATGACGGGGCTACGCCTAGATCAAGCTTTGTCAAAACTCTTGCCTGACTATTCACGCACCCAAATTCAAGAATGGATAAGAAACCATGAAATTTCACTGGATGGGAAATCATCCAAAACCAAGCACATCGTCTTAGGCGGGGAAACCGTTATCGTCGAAGCCGCTTTAAAACCCCAACCGACTTGGGGGGCAGAGAACATTGCCTTAGATGTGATTTATGAAGATGATGCTTTGCTAGTCATCAATAAGCCTATTGGCATGGTCGTACATCCTGCCGCTGGCAATTACAGCAGCACTCTTTTAAATGCCCTGCTCCACCATGCGCCTGCACTGCAGGAATTGCCACGCGCGGGCATCATTCATCGATTGGACAAAGATACTTCAGGTTTATTAGTCATTGCAAAAACACCTGCAGCCCTCACACATCTCTCGGCACAGCTGAAAGAACGCACAGTATCGCGTATTTATCATGCGGTAGTTTGTGGCATATTGACGAGTGGTGGAAAAGTGGATGCGCCTATTTCTCGCCATGGCATTCAACGTAAACGCATGGCTGTGAATCCTGAAGGCAAAAAAGCCATTACTCACTATAGAATAATAGAACGTTATCGCGCCCATACCCGCGTGAAAGTCCAGCTAGAAACCGGCAGAACACATCAAATCCGTGTTCATATGGCACATATTCATTTCCCCATTTTAGGTGATCCTGTTTATAGTGGACGCCTACAAATTCCCAAAGAGTCGACACCTGAGCTCATTGCAAAACTACGACAATTCAAGCGACAGGCGTTACATGCTTACGAGCTGGGCTTAATCCACCCGACCACGCTACAACCTATGGTCTGG
Organism: Myxococcales bacterium; assembly: GCA_903970525.1. Lineage (GTDB taxonomy): Bacteria > Pseudomonadota > Gammaproteobacteria > DSM-16500 > DSM-16500 > UBA5158. Next base: position 24,869 of record CAJCIZ010000045.1, read on the forward strand.
CGCGCGCCTATACCAGAGGACATGCAATCCCTAATTGATTGTTTACGTAATGATCTTATTTCTTACGAGTCTGATGATGATGAATACTGAAATAATAAATGATTTTATCCAACCGGATTGGCCAGCACCGGCTAACATCAAAGCCTATACTACATTGCGCCATAGCCAAGTTGGAATACCCCAATTTGAAAGCAGCCCTGCGAATCCTGTTCCCGGTAATGTTGATCGCCGTCTATTAAAACAAAAGTTGAACTTGCCTGCCGAACCCATTTGGATCACACAAACGCATAGTACGATTGCATTAAAAGCAACACCTGAAAACTTTGAGAAAGAAGCAGATGCAACTTTCACACAAGAAGTGAATCAAATATGCGCCGTCATCACTGCGGATTGTTTGCCTCTATTGATTTGTAACCAACAAGGCACTCATGCGGCGGCAATTCATGCTGGCTGGCGTGGATTAGCCAATGGGATTATCGAAACCACCTTAAAGCAGCTAAATTTACCACCCGAAGATACTCTAATTTGGTTAGGCCCGGCGATAGGTCCCAGCAAGTTTGAAGTCAGACGAGATGTATTTGAGGCTTTCACCCAAAACGACCCTGACACAGCCCAAGCTTTCAAACTGTTTGAACCAGAACATTGGTTGGCAAATATATACACATTAGCAACCATGCAATTGCAAAAAATGGGCATAACAAAAATATATGGCGGAAATTACTGCACGCATACCGACGCTGAGCGCTTCTATTCTTATCGTCGGGATCAAGGATTGAAAGGACGAATTGTGAGCTTGATCTGGATAGCAAACTCAAAAAAATAAATGCGTACTCCCCGTGACTGTATTCCAACAATTCTGTAATATTTACGTTTTAGTGTTCCAACTGAGGAGAGAGACATCTTATGAAAAGAATTATACATCGAACACTGACATTTTTTTGCTTTTTGGGGTTATTGATGAGCACGGCGAGTTTTGCTGCCGGAGCGCCTATCGCACCTAGCCTTGCGCCTATGCTACAAAAAGTCTTACCTGCGATTGTTAACATTCATGCAGATATCAAAATCACAGATGTGAGTACACTCGCCCGAATTGAACGCGAAAAAGGTCAAGAACTCAGTAATGGCGAAATCCCTAACACATTCGTCTCTATCGCATCGGGTGTCATTGTCGATGCGGACAAAGGTTACATCTTAACGAATGCTCACGTTGTGAATGATGCTCAAAACATTACAATCACTTTAAGTGATAGTCGCCATTACACCGCTAAATTAATAGGTTTAGATAAACCATCTGATGTCGCTCTCTTACAAATTAAAGCAAAAAGTTTAACCGCTATTCCAATTGGCAATTCCAATAACTTAAAAGTTGGCGATTACGTTGCTGCCATTGGTAACCCATTTGGTTTAAACCAAACAGTGACTTCCGGTATTGTGAGCGCTTTAGGTCGCGCAACCTTAGGGATTGAAAGCTTAGAAAACTTTATCCAAACCGATGCGCCAATTAACCCAGGCAACTCTGGTGGTGCGCTGTTAAATACACAAGGTGAATTAATTGGGATTAACACTGCTATTTTAGGCCCTGGCAGCAGCATAGGAATTGGTTTTGCTATTCCTTCTAATATGGCGAAAACTGTGATGCAACAATTAATCCAATATGGCGATGTCCGTCGTGGTGCGCTAGGCATAGGCGCACAAGACATCTCACCTGATTTAGCCACTGCATTCAAATTAAATAGTACCAATGGCGCTGTTGTGACTTTAGTGAAGCTAGGTTCACCCGCAGAAAAAACAGGATTTGCTGTAGGCGATATCATCAAAACTGTGAATGGTGATGAAGTGAAAAATGCAAACGATGTCGTCAACGCAGTTGCATTCTTGCGTGTCGATTCGAAAGTGACATTGACTCTGTTACGCAATAATAAACCCATGACAATTACCGCTGAACTCACAGATCCGAAAAAGATAAAAGATGCGAGTGAAGCGATAGATCCATTCTTTTATGGTGTTGCACTAAAAGACTTTACTTTACTCAGCCCTATGCATGGCAACATCAGTGGCGTATTGGTTGTTTCAGTTGAAGACGATAGCCATGCTTGGCAAGCAGATTTACGTCCAGGCGATGTCATTACTTCTGCCAACCAACAAAAAGTAGAAAATATTACAGATCTAAAGAAAATTGCAGCGGTATCTAAGCCTACTATTCTACTCAATGTATTACGTGGACCTGGCGCTGTGTTCTTGGTTATTAATAAAGAAGATTCATGAGCTAAGACTAACTAAAATCACTCTGTCATCCCCGCGCAGGCGGAGATCCATTATTCCGTGCCTCTCATAGCTAAGTGAGTGCCTCAGTAGGAATGGATTCCCGCTTGCGCGGGAATGACAGAAGAGACTCATCCAGCAGGAGCAACAATGTTTAAAATGTTCAAACCTAAACAAATCCTTCCTAATCTCTCACCACAAATGCAGCGCATGCTGGTTATTGTGGGTAGTGTTTTTGGTTTGATATTTACAGTCTATCTTCTGAAAAAAGTACTTTTCATGGTTATCATGGCAACGTATGAACCGCCTGCTGTCACTATCTCATCTTCTGTTGTCAGTTCTCAAGTTTGGCAAACCTATATTACTTCTGTCGGTACACTCACAGCTGTCAATGGTACCGATGTCAGCGCAGAAGTCTCTGGTATCGTTGGATCAATTAGATTTAACTCAGGTCAATTTGTACAACAAGGTGATTTGTTAGTCGAATTAGATTCAAGCGTTGAACAAGCACAATTAAAAAGTGATCAAGCACAGTTAGCCCTGGCGCAAATCAATTATGATCGCAGCAAAGCGTTATTGAAAAAAAATGTCACATCACAAGCCGATTACGATACCGTCAGTGCTAAATTACAAGAAGCCCGCGCTGCGGTAGAAGGCACTGAAGCTCGCATCAAACAAAAAACCATTACTGCACCTTTTGCAGGTAAAATCGGTATTCGACAAATTAATATTGGCCAATACGTATCAGCTGGTACGACTATGGTAACCTTGCAATCTTTAAATCCACTCTATGTGCAATTTAATTTGCCGGAACAATATTTATCTAAACTTTATATCAATGAAGCCGTAACCATTAATATCAACAATGGCAGCACCTCGAACGTTGTGAAAGGCATCATCACCGCAATCAACTCTAAAGTAGATCAAACAACACGAAATATTTTAGTGCAAGCCACCATCCCGAATGAAAACTTCCAACTCTATCCTGGGATGTTTGCTTTAGTAAAAGTTTGGTTACGCGCACAAGATAATGTACTGACTCTGCCACAAACCGCCATTTCATACAGCTTGCATGGTGATTCGGTTTACATCATCAAAGCAGATGAAAAAAGTCATAAAAAACATCCGCCTCTACATGCTTATCGTCAATACGTCAAAGTAGGCGGTCGACGCGGTGATGAAGTTGCAATCGTTGATGGCGTGAAAGCAGGCGATGTGGTTGCAACCTCAGGACAACTTAAATTACAAAATGGCACACATGTTGTAATTGATAATTCTGTGGAGCTCTAAGCGGATGAAGTTATTCACTGATATTTTTATCCGTCGCCCAGTACTTGCGAGTGTCGTGAGTTTGATTATTTTATTATTTGGTTTAAGAGCATTAACTACCGTGCCCTTACGTCAATATCCGGAAATGAAAAACACGGTGATCAAAATCACCACCACTTATCCAGGTGCCAACGCCGATTTGATCCAAGGATTTATCACCTCTCGTATTCAAAAAGCTGTTGCAGATGCAGAAGGGATTGATTACATCACTTCACAAAGTATTGCAGGCGTCAGTTCGATCACAGCTTATATTCGACTGAATTTCGATCCCAATGTTGCCATGACTGATATTATGGCGAAAGCCGCCGAAGTCCGTAATGATTTACCTAAAGAAAGTAATCAACCGGTCATTCAAAAAGTCACGGGCAGTGATATCGCACTCATGTATATTGGTTTTAATAGTACGCACATGAACACGCAACAAATTACCGATTATATCGCGCGTGTTGTTCAACCTAAATTACAAACCGTGAATGGCGTCGCCAGCGCTGATATCTTAGGCGGAAAAACGTATGCCATGCGTATTTGGCTAAACACCGACAGAATGGCTGCGCTTAATATTACAACTACCGATGTTGCAGCAGCACTACAATCCGAAAACTACCAAGCCGCAGCAGGACAATTAAAAGGGAAATATGTTTTATTCAATGTTAACGCAGACACCAACATTAGTGATCCCGAGCAATTCAAAGAAATTGTCATCAAAAATAATAACAATACGTTGATTCGCTTAAAAGATATCGCGAAAATTGAACTGGGTGCAGAGAGCTATGACTCTTCTGTCATTTTTGATGGCAAACCTGCCGTGTTCATCGGCATACAAGCAACACCTACCGCCAATCCTTTGACGGTTATTGATGACATTAAAAAAGTCTTACCCGATATCGCAATTAACTATCCGCCAGGCTTTGAAGGAAAAGTTGTTTATGACAGCACGGATTATATTCGTAGCTCTATTCACGAAGTGATTCGTAGTATTTCAGAAGCTTCTATTATTGTAATTATCGTAATCTTTTTATTTTTGGGTTCTTTGCGCACTGTCACGATTCCAATTATTACCATTCCACTTTCACTCATTGGTGTTTGTTCATTGATGTATGCAATGGGATATTCTCTCAACTTGTTAACTCTATTAGCCATGGTATTAGCCATCGGTCTTGTGGTAGATGACGCAATTGTTGTCGTTGAAAATATTTATCGTCATATTGAAGAAGGCTTCACGCCTTTTCAATCTGCCATCAAAGGTGCGCGTGAAATTGCGACGCCTATTATTTCCATGACAACCACCTTGGCAGCGGTTTATGCGCCGATTGGTTTCATGACGGGGATTACGGGCGCTTTATTTAAAGAGTTCGCTTTCACGTTAGCTTTTTCTGTGATTATTTCCGGCGTGATAGCGCTTACTTTATCACCCATGATGTGTTCTAAAATTTTAAATAGTCATATCAGCCAAGAAGGATTAGTGCATTATATCGATCAAATATTTGAAAAGTTCAAGACGCAATATGCTGAGCGATTAAAACTAATCTTAAACCATAGACCTGTGACAGCTGTTTTCGCAGTGTTGATTTTACTTTCTTGTCTATTTTTAGCTTCAACGACAACGACTGAACTTGCACCTGAAGAAGATCAAAGCGTATTATTTTCTTCAGAAACCGCACCGGCTTATGCAAACATTAATTACTTAGAAAAATATACTCATGAGTTAAATAAAATATTCGCTTCCATTCCTGAGACACAAGATTATTTTATCATTAACGGAGAAGGCGGACCGAATAATGCGATTGCAGGCTTGATCTTAAAGCCTTGGGCTGACCGTGACAAATCACAACAACAATTAGGTAGCTTGTTTCAAGAAAAACTCGGCGGTATTGCCGGATTGAGTGCGGTTGGATTTCCTTTACCTTCGATTCCTGGTTCAGGCAATAGTTTACCAATTGAATTTGTCATCACGTCTACCACCGATTACACCGTGATTTATCAAATCATGGAAAAATTAAAAGAAGCCGCGATGAATAGCGGATTATTTTTATATGTGGATTCTGATTTAAAATTTGAAAAACCAGAATTAGAAGTCAATATTAATCGCGACAAAGCAGCCAGCATGGGCATTAAAATGCAAGATATTGGTAATGCACTCGCGATATTATTAGGTGGCAACTATGTGAATCGTTTTAGCGAAGAAGGACAAAGCTACCAAGTGATTCCAGAAGTCCCACGTAAATTCCGCTTAAATCCAGATGCGATTAATAATTATTATATTCCCACTAGTGCATCGAATGAATTGGTGCCTTTATCTAGTGTTGTCAGTTTTCATGTGGAAGTTAAACCAGATTCCTTGAATCAATTCCAACAATTGAACTCAGCGACTTTGCAAGGGTTAGCCATGCCTGGGAAATCCATTACGCAATGTCTTGCGTTTCTTGATGATCAAGCTAAGAAAATATTCCCTGCAGGACTCTCCTACGATTATGCAGGTCAATCGCGCCAAGTCGTGCAAGAAGGCAATGAAATGGTCTTCACGTTTTTCTTTGCGCTGATTATTATTTATTTGGTTCTCGCTGCGCAGTTTGAAAGTTTCCGCGATCCGTTTATTGTTTTAGTAAGTGTGCCTATGTCTATTGCGGGTGCGCTGATCCCGTTGAATTTAGGGTTTGCGACATTGAATATTTATACGGGTATTGGCTTAGTCACTTTAATTGGCTTGATCAGTAAGCATGGTATTTTGATGGTGGATTTTGCTAATAAAATTCAAAAAAATGAAGGATTGAGTATTCATGACGCGATTGTTAAAGCGGCTTCTTTACGCTTACGCCCAATTCTCATGACAACTGCTGCGATGGTGTTAGGTGTAGTGCCATTAATTCTTGCAACAGGCGCAGGCGCTAAAAGTCGCTATGATATTGGATTAGTGATTGCTGCCGGCATGATAGTGGGTACTTGCTTCACTCTATTTGTTGTTCCAACGATGTATACGTTCTTTGCAGAGTCTCATGCGGGTGAAAAAGATGAAGAATTAGATTTAGAAAATCACAGCGAGAAAAATATTACTGCGCCTCAAGGTGAATAATCCTCGTTTAGCATTCAGAGCTCCAGTCCCGTCATTGCGAGGAGCGCAATGTAAAAGAAGATTCGAGGTGACGAAATCTCTGTATAGAGTGATTCATCATATTCATCTTCTTCAAACTCAGCATGAATAACAGGAAATCGGTTATGATATAAAATCACTAAACATGACATCAATAAAAAACTCATTTGTACGGCTGAGGCAACCCATGCGCCTAGCTTAAAGGTATCTGATTGGGAAGCATCGTCTTGATATTGTGGAAAGTAAACCAACCACCACATCGCGCCATTTAAGGTATTCAACAACGTATCCACTTTATCAATGCGTCGATTTAATAATCTAGGGATCACTTTGATGCTGTTTGATTTTTCCAGAAAAGACTGCGATCCCGGATGTTCAGCATTATAGATATGCTCATGCTGAGCGCCATTTTGGTCTACTCTTATCTTGATATTCAGACGGATTTTCTTCTGGGACTAGCGGCAATATCGCTTCACTGTCAGAACGCTCAAACTCTGATTTTTCATCATCGCCAAAAGCAGATTCGTGCTTGTCTTCAAATGGATTGGGATTCATAGCTAATACATGACTTGACTTAAAGTGGGTAATTTTAATACATTTACGCTGTTTTTAGCAAGGCATCAATACCAGAGACAGCAATGATTGAGTTAAGTTGTTGAGGAATATGACTAAACAGTATAGTTTTATGATGGCTTTTCGCGTATTTAATCCACTCAAGCATTAAAGCAACGCCTGCACTATTGCACGACTCCACTTTTTGAAAATCAAAATGTAACTGTGCAGATTGCGCAAGCAAAGACAAACTTTGGTTCCATAACCCAACTACCGTTGCAAAATTCAATTCGCCCGCGACAACGAGCGAATTGTTTTGAGATGTGATAGAAGCAGCTAAACTCATTTATGAATTCTCACCATTACCTGCATTATGTGAACGTAAGTGCTTAATCAACGTATCCATATCACCTTTAGATAATTGATCAGCAAATTGTGAGCGGAAGCTTTCTAACATACTCACGCCTTCCACACTCATATCAAAAATTCTCCACTCAGAGCCGCGTAGCACTAAACGATAATTAACAGAAATGGGCGAACCATCTGCACGTTCAATTTCACTATGGACTTGCACTGCATTTTTGCCTTCATAACCACCGCGAACAGGGAAAAATTTTACGGTTTGATCATTGTAATCAGCCAAGGCTGACGCGTAGGTGTGGACTAACATTGTCATAAATTCACTTTCGAATTCAGATCGCTGTGAAGAAGAAGCTTTATTCCACACCGAAGGCGGAATCACTCTTCTTGACATTTCATCTCTATCTGCATGGGGAACAATAATGTTTTGTGCCAATGAATAAACCAGACTAGGATCACTCTTTAAAGAGGCTTTATTTGCTTTTAACTGAGCAATAAGATTATCTGCAATAGAGTTTAATAAACTGACTGGATTTTCAGCGGCATAACTTGGCGTAGCATTCACTACCGCACAAAAAATAAAAATCATGAAACTATAGATAAAGTTTTGATAAAGTTTTTTCATTTTGATGCTCCGTTTTCTGTTTTTTCCTTGTTGATATTGCCAGTGGGCGGTGTAGCAGATGTAGCATTACTGTCACTTGATTTACCTGGATTTCCTACTTTATAAATCAGTTGCCCAATTAATTTTTCTAAAATCATCGCTGAATGGGCTTCTTGGATTTCACTACCATTTTTCAAGAAAGTTTGGCTATACATAGGCGTTAGCGCAACATAATTATCGCCTAATAATCCTGCTGTTAAAATACTGGCAGATGAATCATCTGGGATGTCATTGAACTTATCGTTAATGTTCATTTTAACAACGGCTTTAAATGTTGTGGGATCTAGAACAATTGAAGAGACTTCACCAATTAATACACCACCCATCTTGACTGGCGAGCGCACTTTCAATTGACCGATATCATCAAAGTTTGCAACGACAGCATAACTCTCTGGTTTGAAAAAACTGGTTAACCCACTCACTTTAAATGCAAGCACCAGTAGAGCAATTATCGCTGCTAATAAAAACAATCCAACAAAACTCTCAATAGTTCGCTGCGATAACATTACCAACCTCCAATCATCATTGCAGTTAAAACAAAATCCAAACCCAAGACTGCTAGCGAAGAATAGACGACAGTGCGTGTTGTCGCACCGGCAATGCCTGCAGAAGTGGGTGCCGCATAATACCCTTGAAAGACTGAAATCCAAATAACAACCAGTCCGAAGACTAAACTTTTAATGAGTCCGTTGACGACATCTAAATGGAAATCAACAGATGATTGCATATTGGACCAGAATGCACCTGCGTCTAATCCTAACCATTTCACGCCAACTAAATAAGCGCCATATATCGCAACCGCATTAAACACCATCGCTAACAGTGGCATAGAAATAAAACCACCCCACAGTCGCGGCGAAATCACACGACGAATGGGATCGACTGCCATCATTTCCATACTGGATAATTGATCTGTTGCTTTCATCAAACCAATTTCTGCCGTCACGGCTGATCCCGCGCGTCCGGCAAATAATAATGCTGTCACAACAGGCCCTAATTCCCGCGTCACACTGAGCGCGACCAAAGGCCCTAGTTGTTGCGCCGCACCGAATTTGACTAAGGTATGATAGCCTTGCAATGCCACCACCATGCCGATAAATAATCCTGACACGACGATAATCAAAAGCGATAAAACACCTTCTGCATAAATTTGTTGTAAGACCAGAGGAAAGCCTTTTCTGAGATCAGGCAGGCGAAATATAACGCGCAGCAGTAACAATCCTGCTTTACCCAGTTCGCGTAATGTCTCTATGCCCCACCGCCCTAAGACAGCGATATCAGAAATCATGAAATAGTTTCCTCAGTGAGATCTGTTGTTAATGCAGTAGCTGGATAATGAAATGGCACAGGACCATCTGGCAAGCCATCTAAAAATTGTCGCAATTGCTTTGAAGAGTCTTGCTGAACTTCTTCGGGCGTACCATGACCTATGACTTTGCCATTGGCAATAACATAGGCGTAATCAGCAATCCCTAATGTTTCTGGTACATCATGTGAAACAATAATACTTGTTAATCCTAACGCATCATTCAGCGTGCGAATCAATTTAACCAAGACACCCATCGAAATTGGATCTTGGCCGGAAAAAGGTTCGTCATACATAATCAATTGCGGATCGAGCGCAATCGCCCGTGCTAATGCAACACGTCTTGCCATTCCGCCTGATAATTCACTAGGCATTAAATCACGCGCGCCGCGTAAGCCTACCATTTCTAATTTGAGTAAGACTAGGCTGCGTATCATGCCTTCTGTTAATTTGGTATGTTCACGCAACGGAAAAGCCACGTTTTCAAAAACCGTGAGATGCGTAAATAACCCACCGGTTTGAAATAACATCCCCATTTTTTTGCGGAGTTCATATAATTTGTTGCGAGACAAACAGTGCACATTTTGATTCGCGACCAAGATGTTTCCTTGCGTTGGCTGAAGTTGTCCGCCAATTAAGCGTAAAATAGTTGTTTTACCTGTGCCGCTAGGACCCATGATGGTTGTCACTTTACCGCGGGGAATATCAAGATCGACGCCATCAAAAACAATATGGCTATTGCTGTGCTGGAAATGTAAGTTGCGAACTTCAACTAAGTTATCCATAGGTCAGTTTTATCATCCCAGCTCGCGTGGTTTTTACCTATGATATTATAGATAGGCTGATGATAACAATATAAAAATTCTGTACTTTGTATACAAATCTACCATTTCATAGATTGCGATATCTTTACAACAATCGTAATTGTTTAAGATTTAGTGCCATTCCCGTCAAAGAAAGGTAAAATGCCTACCATAGAATGATCTACTACAACGGAATTCCTATGCAAGATCTTGATAAAATTTGTGACCTTGGCCGTGCCGTGATTGAAACGGAAGCCCTGACCATTAGCCGTCTCGCGAGTCGAATTGATCATAAATTCGCCTATGCCTGCCAGCATCTCTTGGATTGTGAAGGTCGCATCATCGTAATGGGTATGGGGAAATCTGGCCATATCGGCAAAAAAATTGCGGCAACTTTTGCAAGCACAGGGAGCCCTGCATTTTTTGTACACCCTGGTGAAGCCAAACACGGCGATTTTGGCATGATCACTCGCAAAGATGTGATCTTGGCCTTATCCAATTCTGGTGAAACCGAAGAAATTTTATCTATCCTGCCATTCATTAAACGGTTAAATATTCCACTGATTACTGTCACCGGTAAACCTTTCTCAACTTTGGCACAAGCGGCTACGATTAATCTTGATATTAGCGTTGAAAAAGAAGCTTGCCCTTTAGGATTGGCTCCGACTGCCAGCACCACTGCAACGTTAGTGATGGGTGATGCACTCGCCATTTCCCTCTTAGAAAAACGCGGCTTTACCGCTGAAGATTTCGCTTTATCTCATCCCGGCGGCAGCTTAGGTCGTCGTTTGTTATTAAGAATTGATGACATCATGCGCGTAGGCGATGCTATCCCTAAAGTTGAATTTAATTCTCTACTCAAAACAGCTTTAGTTGAAATCACACATAAAAAATTAGGGATGACAACTGTCATAGATCAACAAGGAAAATTACTGGGAATTTTCACTGACGGTGATGTACGTCGCGCATTTGATAATAACGCAGATGTGCACAAAACAGTAATCAACGACATCATGACAAAAAATCCTAAAGTGATACGCCCTGGCACTCTTGCCGCTGAAGCTTTAAATATCATGGAAACACATAAAATCACAGCATTAATCGTCACCACTGAAGATACCACACCTATTGGTGTTGTACATTTGCATGATCTCTTACGTGCCGGAGTCATGTAATGGAAAAAATTTTGCAAAAAGCAAAATTAATCAAATTAGCGATCTTTGATGTCGACGGCGTCCTGACCGATGGAAAATTAATTTATGGGCATAATGGCCATGAATACAAAGCTTTTCATGTGCAAGATGGGTTAGGCATGAAGTTGTTGCAAAGCAGTGGTGTTGCTGTCGCTATCATCACAGCAAAAACATCTGGCATCGTTACCGAACGCATGAAAGATTTAAAAATAGAACATGTTTATCAAGGTTATGAAGATAAACTACCTGCTTATGAAACATTAAAAAATAAATTACAACTCACTGATACAGAGATTGCTTATGTGGGTGATGATTTACCTGATCTGTCCGTGATGCGCCGAGTGGGTCTCAGCATTACAGTAGCCAACGCACCACAACTCATTCAACAATCTGCTGATTGGGTCACAAAAAAGAAAGGTGGAAAAGGTGCCGTGCGCGAAATCTGTGAGTTTATCTTGCAAGCGCAAGGCAATTTAGAAGCAGCATTACAACCGTACTTAAACAGGTAACACTGTGCTCACGCTGAAAAATATCATGATAAGTTTATTACTCGTGCTGGCAGTTGGACTGAGCAGTTGGTCTATTTTGATTTCAAATCTCACGTTGCATTCTGCTAAACCAGAAGATCCCAAACAAGCTGATGCGTATATGACACAAGTCATTGCCACTAACTATAATAAAGAGGGCAAACCTGCGCTTAAGATTACTTCGCCCAAAATGATACATTACCCAAATAATGACAGCACGGATATCACGACACCTTGCGTATTGGTTTACCGTGATTCTTCACATCCTTGGGATATTGACGCGCAATTTGCAAAGACTACGCATGGTATTAATGAAATTCTCTTTTGGAACCATGTGAATATTCATCATGCCGCAGATGAAGCAAATCCTGTGACGACCATGCTGACTGAATCACTCACCATTCTGCCGCAAGAAAAAATCGCCAGCACGAAAGATGCGATTACTTTCATTCAGCCTGATACAAAAATTCATGCTGTCGGTATGCTAGCCGATTTAAACAGCAATACGATTAAACTGTTATCACAAACCGAAGGTGAATATGCGCCCAGCTCATAAAACCATCGCAAGGTTTGCGATACTCTTATTATTTTTTTCACGCATGCTTTCTGCTTTGCCTGAAGACAGTAGCAAACCGCTCAACATCAACGCTAATTCTTCTGCTTTCAACTATAAAACTGGATATAATATTTATGATGGAAACGTCAAAATAGATCAAGGCGAATCACATTTAACCGCAGACCGCGTCACAACCCAGAACAATAGCCACCATAAACTAGAAGAAGCCATTGCGTATGGGACAACACATCTAGCCCATTATTGGACCCTCCCCGATAAAGATGACATCATGTTAAATGCTGAAGCCAAGGTGATTAAGTTCTTCCCTATTAAGTCCATGGTAGTCTTAGAAGGCGATGTTGTCGTTACACAAGGCGAAAATAGTTTTCATGGGCCAATTATCATTTATAATATCAAAGATCAAACCGTAGCCGCTCCCGCTTCAGAAAAAGGTCACGCTACCATTATTATTGAACCAACAAAGTTAGAGTCATGAATACATTACGCGCCAATAGATTATACAAACAATATAAATCACGCCCCGTCGTGAAAGATGTATCATTGTCTGTTAAACGCGGCGAGATTGTTGGCTTATTAGGGCCAAACGGTGCGGGTAAAACCACATCGTTCTATATGATAGTCGGCTTAATTGCTTGTGATAGCGGACAAATTTGTTTTGATGATAAAGACATCACTGCCCTGCCCGTGCATGCGCGTGCGCAACTGGGTATTAGTTATTTGCCGCAAGAGGCGTCTATTTTTCGGAAACTCTCTGTCTCCGATAATATTTTATCGATTTTAGAATTACGCAAAGATTTGAATAAAGCTGAACGTCTCGCGACTTTAGAGCAACTGATGGAAGAATTTCGCATCACACATATTGCAAATAGCTTAGGCATGAGTTTATCGGGTGGTGAAAGACGTCGCGTAGAGATTGCACGAGCACTTGCGATTGAGCCTAAATTTATCTTACTCGATGAACCTTTTGCTGGGATTGATCCGATTTCCGTGATGGACGTGAAACAAATTATTCATCAATTGTGCACACGCGATATTGGGATATTAATTACAGATCACAACGTACGCGAAACACTAGATATATGCGAACGCGCCTATATCGTTAACCAAGGTGAAATTATTTGTGAAGGTACACCGCAAGACATTCTAGAGAATAAACAAGTTCGCAGCGTTTATTTAGGCGAAGATTTTAATTTATAGTCACATTTAACAGGAGAAAAATATGCAAATTAACTTTACCTGGCGTAACCTTGAAGCCACCCCAGCACTCAAGTCTATGACCGAAGAAAAATTATCGCGCTTACAAACTCGAGATCATCACATCAACCATATCAATGTGACATTTCAAGTCGAAAAAACTAACCAAATTGCAGAAGCCACCATTCATATCAATGGCACCGATTTGCATGCTAGCGCGACATCAACTGATATGTATAGCTCGCTTGATTTGCTCATCGATAAACTGATGAAGCAAATGACTAAACACAAAGAAAAAAACACAGATCACAGATAATATGACGGAGAAAACAATGGTAACTTTAGTAACGAATTATGGCTCTATCACGATTGAACTCGACAATGAGAACACACCTGTGACGGCAGAAAATTTTTTAACTTATGCGAAAAATGGTTTTTATGACAACACTGTTTTTCACCGCGTCATTGATAACTTCATGATTCAAGGTGGTGGTTTTGAATCTGGCATGCAGCAGAAAAAAGGCAAAGCACCCATTAAAAATGAAGCGAATAAATCTCAACCCAATAAACGCGGCACGGTCGCTATGGCGCGCACATCTGACCCTCATTCCGCAAGCTCACAGTTTTTTATTAATGTGAAAGACAATGATTTTTTAAATTTCTCTTCTGAGTCATCTAGCGGTTGGGGCTATTGTGTGTTTGGTAAAGTGACAGCAGGCATGGATGTGGTTGATAAAATCAAAGCGGTTTCAACGACACGTAGAGCTGGGCATGATGATGTACCAGAACAAGATGTTATCATTGAAAAAGTCACAATAGCATAACGTTTTCGTCATCCCCGCCTACGCGGGGATGACGCTGATCCACTGCGCTTAATTCCCCGCAACCATCATACTCTCCAATAAAATAGATCCCGTCTGGATATTGCCACGCTTGTCTATATCATTCCCAACTTCCACTAAATTCGCGTACATGTCTTGTAACCTGCCGGCGATTGTAATTTCTTCCACAGGATATTGAATTTCACCATTTTCTACCCAAAATCCTGCAGCGCCGCGTGAATAATCTCCTGTCGTGAGATTCGTTCCATTTCCCATTAACTCTGTTACCAACAATCCTTTGCCCATCGTTTTTAACAAGGCTGGCAAATCTTTATTTCCTGTCGAGATAAATAAATTATGAATGCCACCCGCATTACCTGTTGTCTGCAAATTTAATTTTCTGGCGGAATAGACACCAAGCGAATAACTCTGCAATATACCGTCTTCGACAAAAACATTAGGACGCGTCGCAACACCATCATCATCAAATGGCGCTGAACCCAGTGCTTTAGCTAAATAAGGACGTTCATCAATTTTGATCGAACTTGGAAAAATACGTTTGCCTAAATGGTCTATCAAAAATGAAGACTTACGAAATAAATTTCCACCCGTGATAGCAGAAACAAAATGACCTAACAATCCTCTCGCCTCTTCCGCGATAAAAATCACGGGCACTTCGCAAGTTGGTAATTGTCTAGCACCTAATCGTCGCACGGTGCGATCAGCAGCTTTGTTTGCCACTTGTGAAATGGAATCGAGTAGTTTCGCATCGCAAGCTGTCGTATAGCTATAATCGCGTTGCATTTCTTTGCCCTGCGTTGCAATCAAGACACAGCTAATTTCATGACGCGTCACTGGGCAAATACCAATAAAGCCATGACTATTCCCATACGCATGCCAGACGTCTATGGTTGAAATTGACGCACCTTCTGAATTCGTAATCCGTTTATCTTTGGCTAAGGCAATGGCCTCGCATTCTTTTGCTATCTCTATCGCTTCCGGCACTGAAAGAGACCATGGGTAATAGAGATCTGTTTTTGGGTAGTTAAACGCTAATTGCGATTTATCCGCCAAACCTGAATAAGGATCTTCATCTGTAAAGCGAGCAATATTACAAGCTGCTTGCACTGCAGAACGAATAGCATCTGGCCGCAAATCAGATAAACTGGCTGCGCCACAGCGTTTGCCAAAATAAACTGTCACTTCGATAATTTTATCTTGGTTGTATTCGACAGTTTCAACCTCTCCTTTCCGAACCATGACATTAAAGCCTTTATTGGCAGCAACATCGACTTCTGCACTGCTCGCACCTTGGCGCGCAGCTTCTGCTAGGATATCAGTGACGAGATGTTCCATTCTGGTTTGGTTAAATAGCTCGACTTGTGCAATTTCAGACATAGTGGCTCTCTTAGGGGTTAAATGACTAAGGATAGATATTATAGTAAAAATAGTGTTAATAAAACTTGAACCTAATCGAAATATGATGAAAAATAGCAATGTTTTATAAAACGTTAAATTTTACTATGGAGATTAAACTCATGAGGAAACTCGGAACATTATTAGTTGCAACCAGCTTATTGGCTTCTACAGTTGTATTCGCTGACACAACAACACAAAACCCAACCACTGGTAGCGAAGTAACCCAAACAGCTGCGCCAACCACTGGTAACGGCTTAAATGTTGCTGATGCAAGCGGAACAGATGCTGCAGCTGCTACAACAACGACAACCACAACAACAACTGATACTGATGCTAAACCAGCTAAAAAACACCACAAACATCATGGTAAAAAGCATCATCATCACAACAACATGCAAAAAGCGGAAAACAACACAGCTACCCAACAACCAGGTACTGAAGACAACGCTCAACAACAAACAACACAGCAGTAAGAAAGTATGCAAGAGCCAGACGATCTCCCTGAGCGCGAAAGTAAGAGTAAGCGTAAACGAGAGATGCTGGCTCTGCAGAAAATCGGTGAAATCTTGGTTGAGTTACCCGCACAGGAACTCGCCAAGATACCATTAAGTGAATCCCTCGCAGATGCTATCTCCGCTGCTCGCTCAATCAAAGACCATGAAGGCAGACGACGCCAAATGCAATACATTGGCCGCTTAATGCGTCATGTCGATGCTCAACCTATCCAAGAAGCTTTAGATAAATATCAACGCAAAGATCAAGTAAGCAAGGCAAAATTTCATCAACTTGAAAAATGGCGAGATAAATTAATCGCTGAAGGCGATGCGGCTTTACAACCTTTTATAGAGAAATTCCCTCAGGCAGACAGCCAGCATTTAAGACAATTAGTGCGGAATGCTAAGAAAGACCATGATGCAAATAAGATTAGTGGTGCGAATACGGCGCTGTTTAGATATTTGCGTGATGTGATGCAGTAAGGCCCGTTATTGCGAGCGAGAGCGAAGCAATCCAGGTTTTCATGCCCTATTAGCAGTACATTACTTCGCTCTCGCTCGCAACGACGGATGATGCTTAAGCAACCTTCGCATTGACATAAGTCGAAGTTTGTAACCATTTCTGATCGGGATAATACGCAACAACGACTGTCTTATTTTTAATTGTGTTAATCAAAGGTGACACAACATTCTGAGCAACGGCAAAACAACCCCAGCTGCGACCTAATCTGCCCAATTGTTTCACGGTTGAAGAGCTCACATAATCAGCGCCATGAAAAACGATATCGCGATCTAAAGCATGATCATTAAAGCCAGGTTCCAGACCTGCAACACGTAATGAGGCACCATGGTGACCATCATAGATATCTTCTGTCACGAATACGCCTAAGCTTGATTTCAAACTGCGATTTTGATTTGAAAATGAATCAGTATTATCGCCACCGCTGTTTTTGCCATGCGCAACTAAAGTATTCATCAAGACCTTATTATTCTTCACATCCACAACCCAAAGTCTAGGTTCTGTCGAAGGTTTTGAGTAATCAACAATAGTTAATAATTGTTTATTATCATATCCTTGCTGTCTTGCCTTCACGTAAGCTGTTAAGCTTAGCTTTAATACTTTTTCACTTAAGTTGGGTGCTTTTGCATGAATCGTTGTGACTTCAGAATTAATCCAGCCCGATGTGCCAGGCGCGGCGTTAGAATCTGCTATGTTAGAAATAAAAGTAAACGGTCCCCAACCTACAATTCCTAATAACGCAAAAAGACCTGCTATCGATTTTAATTTCATGTTGTTTGCATCTCTCGTTAAGTTTATGAGTGTTGCGACTTCTATCGCGGTAACGCTATGGCAATCTTAAAGATTAATTGAGGACTTCTTTGTAACTTATTGATTATTCAATAATTGAAGGCAACAATTGGATAGCAGTTTAAGCTTTTTTGGAGGATTTGTCAATTAATTGTACAAATAGTGTGCGGATGATTGGAAGCCCAGCATATATCTGATTGATTTTATTCTTTTTTGCTGGGCACATGTGCCCAGCCTACCTATTATGATTTCGCAGTACCACCTACCGTTAATGCATCCACCCGCAACGTCGGCTGTCCAACGCCTACAGGAACGCTCTGCCCATCCTTGCCGCAAATCCCAACACCTGCATCTAATTTCAAATCATTACCAACCATGGAAATTTTAGAGAGAACTTCTATCCCATTCCCCACCAAAGTTGCTCCCTTCACAGGTGATGTAATTTTTCCATTTTCAATGAGGTAGGCTTCATTGGCTGAGAACACAAATTTCCCAGAGGTAATATCAACTTGACCCCCACCAAAGTTCACTGCATAAATACCTTTCTTCACAGAGGAAATAATTTCTTCTGGGGTCGATTTACCTGGCAACATATACGTATTTGTCATGCGCGGCATAGGAATATGCGCATACGATTCACGTCTACCATTACCTGTGGATTGCGATCCCATTAATCGCGCATTACGTTTGTCTTGCATGTAATTTCGCAAAATACCATTTTCAATCAGCACAGTGCATTGCGTAGGAATACCTTCATCGTCAATGTTCAATGAACCGCGTCGATTAGGTAATGTCCCATCATCAACAATCGTACAAAGCGAAGAAGCAACTTGTTGCCCCATTTTGCCACTGAAGACAGATGTTTCTTTACGGTTAAAGTCACCTTCTAATCCATGCCCTACCGCTTCATGTAATAAGACGCCCGGCCAACCTGGGCCCAATACAACAGGCATTGTGCCTGCAGGCGCTTCGACTGCATCTAAATTCACTAAGGCTTGGCGCACTGCTTCTTTGCCATATTCTAATGCTTGGTCGTTATCTAAAAATTGTCTATAGTCGAAACGACCACCACCACCCGCATAACCATGCTCACGTTTGCCGTTCTGTTCGACAACAACACTCACGTTTAATCGCACCAAGGGGCGCACATCTGCCGCTAAATGCCCATCACTGGCCATCACTAAAATCGTTTCATATTCTGCTGCTAAATTGACACTGACTTGAATCACTCTAGGATCTTGTTGACGGACGTATGCATCTACACGCTGTAATAATGCTACTTTGTCATGCTCACTGAGTGAAATTAAAGGATTCACTGGCAAATATAATTCGTGGCCGGTTGTCCAGTTCCACGCTTTAACGGCTTGATCTCCGTTGTGAACACTGATGCTGCGCGCGGCTTGTGCCGCCTGTTCCAATGCCGGGAGAATAATATCATCCGAATAAGCAAAACCTGTTTTCTCGCCACTCATGGCGCGTACACCGACACCACGATCTATGTTGTAGCTGCCACCTTTAATGATGCCATCTTCTAATACCCACGATTCAGAATAAACCGATTGAAAGTATAGATCCGCATTATCGACAGACTTACTCAGCACCGTACTTAATACATGTTGCAATTGTTTTTCTGTGATGCCTGCCGGATCTAATAAGTCCGCACGCGCTATTTCTAGAAAGTTTGTCATTTATCTTCACCTTGTGTGAATATTTTACAATTCATTCAATCTCTGTCATTCCTATCCAGTCTGGAATCACAAGTAGTACATATTGACGGCAGATCATAAAGAGATCAGAATAAATCACTAGAGATTTATTCTTTCAACTGCTAGGGGACACCGTAATGAAAACATTATACCTGCTAGTCGTCATGAATGTCGCTTTGATTCTATCAGCTTGTGCATCAACAACGCCTGCCGCTACTTCATCCTCATCGCAGGCATCACAAACATCACAAGACACACAACCAGCGGTCTCTCCTCCCAAATGTCATCACCATCCTAAAGAACCAACGAATGTTAGCTTTTACATCGACAAACAAAAACCAAATGGCCCCTATGAAGTCTTAGGTGAGGCCAAAGTTTCTAAATACAATACCGTTGGTGTTAAAAGACAAGAAGCAACCATTCGTGACTTGATGAGTCAGATGGCAGCTTCGATTGGTGGTGATGCTGTGATGGATTTCAAAAATAGCAATGATACCATCACTGCTAAAGTCATTGCCTATCCCGCTAAGCTCGCTTAATTCTGTTTGTCTTCTTGAACCGCCAGTGCAAGTTTTTCTAAATGCGCTGGCGTATTCATAAAGGGATATTCGCTTTTAACGTGAATTTCATGATGCGGATAAGCCGGTTGAATTCCACTGCTTTCGAAGGCTTGCCAAATCGTCATTAATACTTCTGAACGCAACACTAATCGTGAACGCACTTGTCGCAAGTTAATAAAATAACGCACTTCAAATTCAATTAATCCTTCGCTGATTTCTTTTAATAAGACTTCAGGAACTGGATCTTT
>CAJCIZ010000046.1 GCA_903970525.1 Myxococcales bacterium
TTTTTCAGTTAATGCTGCGGCAGACAATCCACCGCCCATGCGGTTGATGCCTTTATTATTCGACAAATCACCGCCAATGAGGACTTCGCAAAAAATACGGTTGTGGTCGATTTTTTTAACTTGCATCACGATGCGGCCATCGTCTAATAATAAAGTGTCATTGGGTTTGACATCTTGTGGTAAATTTTTGTAATCCAGACTAACGGTTTCTGTGGTGCCTTCTTCATTACCTAAATCAGTATCCAGAATAAAGGATTGTCCTTCTTGTAACGTGATTTTTCCCTCTTTGAAACGGGCAATGCGGATTTTAGGGCCTTGCAAATCGACAAGAATAGCGACTGTCCTGCCGCATTCTTCAGCGATTTTACGGACATTGTTGATGCGAGTGTGATGTGTTTCTTTGGCGCCGTGTGAAAAATTAGCGCGGAATACATCGGCGCCGGCCAAAATCACGCGTCTTAATACATCGGGTTCATCTAAAGCGGGTCCTAATGTGACGACGATTTTGGTACGGCGTAAAGCTTGTTGCGTGGTCATGTGACTTTCTCTTTTTTAGCTGCTCTTTCTTCTAAGGCCACTATCGCTGGCAATGGTTTTCCTTCCAGAAAGGTGAGAAAAGCGCCGCCGCCTGTGGAAATATAATCTATCTTGTCTGCAACCTTGCAGGACTCAATCGCAGCGAGTGTATCGCCACCACCGGCAACAGAATATCCTGCGCTGTCTGCAATCGCTTTGGCTATCGCGCGTGTGCCTTCTGAAAATTGTTCCACTTCAAAAGCACCCACGGGACCATTCCATAATATGGTCTTGGCTTTTTTAATGAGACCCGTAATTTTTTTAATGGTATCAGGGCCAAGATCATAAATTTTTTCATTGTCATCAATTTGTGAGACGAGGCGTGGTGAGCTTTCTGATTCTTCGCTCAATTTTTCTGCCACGACAACGTCGGTGGGAACGATAATTTCCGCGCCGCGTTTTTTTGCTAATAATGATAAGCGCTCTGCTTCATCAATTAAATCCGCTTCATGTAATGATTTGCCGACGGTGTAACCTTCCGCAGCAATAAAGGTATTGGCAATACCGCCCCCAATCACTAAGGTATCTACTTTTTGCACCAGTGATTCGAGTAAAGATAATTTGGTTGAAACCTTAGATCCCCCGACGATGGCAACAACAGGGTGTTTGGGTTTTTTCATGATAGCAGCAAGGGCATCTAGCTCGGATAATAATAATGGCCCTGCGCATGCAACTGGTGCGAATGGAATAATGCCGCAAGTTGAGGCTTCAGCTCGATGGGAAGTCGCGAAAGCATCCATGACGAAGACATCACAGAGGTCAGCCATTTTTTTGGAAAGATTTTCATCGTTTTCTGTTTCGCCTTTGTTGAAGCGTACGTTTTCAAACAAGACGACGGACTCATTTCCCATATTGAACCCATTGACCCATTTGGTAATGAGAGGCACTTCTTTCTTTAAGAGTTCAGATAAGCGAGCGGCGATAGGTGCTAATGAATATTGTTCTTGTGGCACACCTTCTTCTGGGCGACCTAAGTGCGACATAATCATCACTTTGGCACCGGCTTTGAGGGCAAGTTTGATGGTGGGAATAGCAGCGCGTATGCGAATGTCACTGGTAATGACATTGTTTTTAAGCGGGACATTTAAGTCTTCGCGAATTAAAACGCGTTTACCTTTTAACTTCAAATCTGACATGCTGAGTATAGTCATTTTTAATGCTCCTGGCTTTTTTGCGTTCCTTGACGTTATTGACACTGAATTTATTGCATAATAGAGCGAAACACAAGGATAAATATGAGGATTGTGAGGGGGAGTAAGGGGATGGGTTTTACTATGGGGTTATTTCTTGGTACGCTTGCCTTCCAGAAGGGTGGCCTCAGGTGTACCAAAAGGGTCTTATAAAAGCCAAGAGTTAAGAGGGTCAGACATTGAGCGATAATCAAAACCAAATGCAAATTAGCTGGCAAAGACGCTGTCTGGGGTGGTCTATCCATATTTTTACAGCCAGTGGTGCTTTTGTTGGATTATTGGCACTTGTGGCGATTACGCAGCAAGAATGGCTTTCCGCTTTTTGGTTGATGGGGGCGGCGATTGTCATTGACGCAGTAGATGGATTATTCGCGCGTCTTGTCAAAGTCAAATTGGCTGTGCCGCAAATTGACGGCGCTTTGTTAGATAATATTGTGGATTTCTTCACGTATACGATGGTCCCGTGTTTCTTTTTATTGGTGACGCAGTTATTGCCAGCGTATTGGTCTTATCTCTGTGTCATGGTGATCGTGCTCTCTTCTTCCTATCAGTTCACGCAAGTCGATGCGAAAACCTCAGACCATTTCTTTAAAGGCTTCCCGAGCTACTGGAATATCGTGGTTTTTTATTTGTTTTTTTGGCAAATGAATGCCTGGGTGAATTTGATCATATTGCTTACGCTTGCTGTGTTGAGTTTTGTTCCTATTAAATATGTTTATCCTTCCCGTTTGGAGTATTTAACCCATAACAAATATTTGCGCATGGCGATGTTGTTAGTGACGATTATCTGGGGCTTTGCAACAGCCGGATTATTGTGGGTTTATCCAGAAGCCAATCATTTTCTGGTTTTTGTCTCTATGGGTTATTTGATTTTATATGTCGGCATTAGTCTATATCGTACTTGGGTACCTTTGATGCCGGTGTCAACTGAAGCTTGAGCCTCACGATGCAAACAATTTTAGTAACAGGTGGAGCAGGATTCATTGGCTCGCATACCATAGATTTATTGTTGCAATCTGGCGTGCGTGTCATTGCCTTCGATAATTTGTCGACAGGAAAGCTTTCTAACCTGGATCTTTTTAATCCGCAATTGGAATTTATTCCTGGGGATATATTAGATTATCCAAAATTATTGACGCTGGTTCGGCGTAGTGATGCTGTCTTACATTTAGCAGCGCTGCCTTCCGTGCCAAAATCAATCGAAGATCCTGTGAACTCTTTGAAAGTGAATACGCAGGGATTTTTGCATGTGTTACAAGCGATTCGTGAAGTTGAGCGGCCGATACGTTTAGTCTATGCCTCAAGCGCTGCTGTGTATGGCAGTGCAAAAGAATTACCGTGCAGCGATGACATGACTGACATGCCGGCGGTGTTATCACCTTACGCATTAGAGAAAGCAAACGATGAACGGTATGCAGATTTGTATGCGCGTTTATTTGGGATTCACAGTTTGGCGATGCGTTATTTTAATGTGTATGGTCCGCGCCAAGATCCTGCGTCACCTTATTCGGGCGTGATTTCGAAATTTATCGAGCGTTATCGAAAACAAGAAGATATTATGATTTGGGGTGATGGCAAACAATCGCGTGATTTTATTTATGTGTCAGATGTTGCGCGCGCCAACGTAGCAGCATTGCAGAGTGAGTATACCGGTGTATTAAATATTGCGACGGGCATTCCTGAGACCTTGCAAAATTTAGTCCATTACATTGAAGAAGTCGGCGGCAAACCTGCTGAATTGAATTTTGCACCCGCGCGCGAAGGTGATATTCATGATTCTTATGCCAGTACGAAAAAAGCAGAAGCGCATCTTTCTTTTCGTTTTACGACAACGTTGGCAGATGGCATCAAATTGTTGATGGCTTAATGCTTTAATCGATAGAGATTTTATCATGAAACAGCAATCCAATTTTTTTCTTGCGGCAGGTCCGTTGTTGCTCGTGTTGTTTATAGATAGCATGGGGCTGGGCTTGGTTTTCCCTATTTTGAATGGTTTAATCTTTGACACGCACAGCCATTTTTTGCCCGAGATGAAGCCCATTATGCACAATGTGATTTATGGCGCAGTCATCAGTATTTTTATGCTGTGCTGGTTTTTTGGCGCAGCGCTTCTAGGAGATTTATCCGATAAAATTGGCCGCAAAAAATCACTGATTATCTGTCTAGTGGGCGCGTTTTTAAGTTATATCTTATCTGCGTTTGCGGTGACGCTTCACAGTTTGACATTGTTGCTTGTGGGCCGTGTGGTTGCAGGATTTACTGCGGGGAGTCAACCCATTGCGCAAGCGGCGATTATTGATATCAGTCATGAAGATCACAAATCACGTAATATCGGTTATATCTTATTATCGTTGTCCTTGGGTTTTATTTTTGGTCCCTTGTTAGGGGGTATTTTGTCGGATAATCATTTGGTGTCTTGGTTTACTTTCGCAACACCATTTTATTTTGCTGCGGCAGTTTCATTTTTCAATATTGCGTTGTTGCTAGTTTTATTTAAAGAAACCTTTGTTTCTAAAGCGACGACTTTTTCTATCAATCTTTATCAGGCGATTGATATTTTTATTTCAGCGTTTAAGCACGAAAAAGTGAGCCGATTGTCTGGCATTTTCTTAATTTTTATTTTTGGGTGGAGTAGTTTTTATTCTTTCTTGCCGATTTTTCTCTTAAAAGTATATGATTTCACGCCTACACAAGTCAGTTTGTTTATGGCGGTGATGGGGGTAGGTTTTGGGGTAGGGAATGGTTTTTTAGTGAATTTTTTGGCGAAGTTTTTTTCGCTGCGCAGTAATTTTATTGTAGGTTGTATTGCGACAGCGTTGATTATTTTGTCGATCTTGTTGTTACACAATGATATCTATAACTGGGTGATTGTAGTTGCGCTTGCTGCCGCCGCGTCTGTGGCTTATGCCGCTATTCTGACGCTTTTTTCAAATCAAGTGGATGCAGAAGCCCAAGGCTGGGTCATGGGTATCACGGGTTCCATCATGGCATTAGTTTTTGCGGTGAATGGATTGATCGTGGGGGCTTTGGTCACGATGAATGCTTCTATTGCCATGTACATTGCGATAACGTGTTTATTGATCTCGCCTGTCGTGACACTCTTATTTTTCAAATCAGAGAATAGCCAAGCGCAAGGCTTTGAGCGCATGGAAAAGCAGGGCGTTTCAGTGTAAAATGCACGACTCTAAATGATTCACTGAGTGAGTATTATGCAAAATACGTCAAATAATCAAGCGTGTACTAAGCGTCGCTATGAAGTTACGCGTGCGGATTTGCCTGTTTCTTGTCCGCCAAGAGATTTGCGTGTGTGGGATGCCCACCCGCGTGTTTATTTGCCGGTTGAAGAAACCGGTCGCGCTGAGTGTCCCTATTGTGATGCTGAATTTATCTTGAAAGAAGAATCTCAATGAGCCAAAAAATTTTAGTCATAGGCCCAGCTTGGGTCGGCGACATGGTGATGGCGCAAACCTTGTTTAAGTTGCTGAAGCAAAAACACCCGCAAGCTGTGATTGATGTGTTAGCGCCCGCATGGAGCTTACCCTTATTAGAGCGTATGCCAGAAGTGTCTCTCGGTATTCCCATGCCACTAGGTCATGGTCAATTAAAAGTACGTGAGCGTTGTAAACTGGGTAAAAGCTTGCGTCATCGTCAGTACGATCAAGCCATTATATTGCCTAATTCATTCAAGTCAGCGCTCGTGCCTTTTTTCGCAAACATTCCTAAGCGCACAGGGTGGCGTGGTGAAATGCGTTGGGTAGTCTTAAATGATTTACGTCATTTAGATAAAAAACGTTATCCTCTTATGATAGAGCGTTTTATGGCGCTTGCATTAGCTGCTGGAGAAAAACTCCCTGAGAAATATCCGCTTCCTGAATTATATTCGTCTGCTGAAACACAAGATGCTGTGTTAGCCAAACATCAAATTCAACGTTCTGACACACCAGTCCTTGTTCTGTGTCCTGGTGCTGAATTTGGTCCCGCTAAGCGTTGGCCAGAAACACATTTTGCTGAAGTCGCTAATGCGAAATTAAAAGAAGGTTGGGCTGTTTGGATTTTAGGATCGCCTAAAGACAGTGAAGTGGCAGAAATGATTATGCAACAAACGCAAAATCAATGCGTGAACTTAACAGGGCGTACCAGTTTAGTGGAAGCCGTTGATTTGTTAGCGTTAGCCACAGTTGTTGTGACCAATGATTCAGGCTTAATGCATATTGCAGCTGCTGTGAAAAAGCCGTTAATTGCAGTCTATGGTGCAACTAGCACTTTATTCACACCACCATTAGATGATAATTCCCGTGTGTTGCAATTAAAGCTAGAGTGTCAGCCGTGTTTTCAACGCGAATGTCCTCTGAAGCATCATCGTTGTATGCGTGAGTTGTTGCCCGCGCAAGTGTTGCAAACCATGAGTGAGTTTTCTTAAATGCGTGTCTTAATCGTTAAAACATCTTCTATGGGCGATGTGATTCATACGCTGCCTGCATTAACGGACGCGGGAAAAATTTTTCCGGATATCACGTTTGACTGGGTGGTCGAAGAAAGTTTCGCAGAAATTCCTGGTTGGCATCCGCTAGTCAAAAATGTTATTCCCATGGCATGGCGTCGCTGGCGAAAAAATTTGTTGAGCAAGCAAACGTTTCAAGAATGGCGACAATTCCAAAAAAAATTACGCGCAACACACTATGATTTGATTATTGATGCGCAAGGCTTATTAAAAAGTGCTGTGATCACGTGCATCGCAAAAGGCGCGCGTCATGGTTTGGATTGGCAGTCTGCTCGTGAACCGCTTTCTTCTATTTTTTATCAAAATACTTATCCTGTTCTGCGCGCTCAGCATGCGATTACACGCGTGCGTGCCTTATTCAGTCAAGCGCTTCAGTACACGCTGCCGAATACCGTGCCAGATTATGGAATTGATAGAAAGAAATTAGCGGGTGAAAATTCAGAATCGCCTTATCTGATTTTTTTGCATGGTACGACGTGGTCTACAAAACATTGGCCAGAAGAGTATTGGAAAGACTTAGCAAAACGCGTCAACGAGGCGGGATTCAAAGTGAAATTGCCGTGGGGTAATGCAGCAGAACATGAGAGAGCGAGTCGAATTGCGGCTAGCACTGCGCATGCAGAAGTGTTGCCACGTTTGAATTTAGCGGGTATCGCAAAAATATTAGCGGGTGCAAAAGCCATTGTTGCAGTGGATACGGGATTATGTCATTTGGCGGCGGCGCTAGATGTGCCTACGATTTCTTTATATGGTCCTACAGATCCTGCTTTATCAGGTGCGTTGGGTCAGTCGCAAACCCATCTCTCTGCAAACTTTCCGTGTGCGCCTTGCTTTGGGAAAACGTGCACTTATCGCAGCAACGGTGGCGCGAGTCCGAGTCCACCTTCTGATTTTAAATCCGGCTTAGCAGCGGATGCCATTTGTTTTACATCATTAGCGCCTGCTGTCGTTTGGGGCGCGCTTTCTGCCGTATTGTAATTCGTCATTGGTGTATCTGAAAATTCGCCTTGTATACCAGGGATGACACCTGTGGTGCTGGTACTTGGAATATAGCCATTATCTGCTCGCGACGGTGTGGCAGGGCCTGCAACTTCTGAGTTAGAGCTGGTTTGATTCGAGAGACTGGTTGTATCCGGCAAAGGCTTGTCAGCATCTGGGTTATGCGGTGTGTTTTCATCAGGACATTTCTGAGGATCATATGCGCCAATATTTAATTCTCTATAGCAGTGTTCTAGATGTAGTTTGCTGTAGGAAGGATAAGAAGTAATTTGAATGCGGCTATTTTCGCGTATGCTTTTTAAACGCAAATTATTGGCAATTGGGAAATAATTTCCATAGCCTACATAAATAAATTTGCTAGGAGAAGGTGGCATGAATCTTTTATCCATGTGCCCAATACCTTTCATCCACAAATAAGAAGCAACAGCGCGTGCGCGCGCTTCAGAAAGTTTCAATTCATAATGATCAGTATCTGTGCCACTGGTATTGCCTGAAATCAAGATATTATTATCTGGATAACGTGCGAGCACGCTATAAATGCTATCGAGCACAGGCTCTACGCCGTCGTTGAAGTCACTTGAGTTGGTGTCAAACAAATAATCGCTGGGAACTTCGATCGTGACAAATTCGCCTTGCGTAAAGACTTTCCCGCCTGCTTGAATAATTTCTGCCGATGAAAAACGCAAGGTGGAAAGGTAGTAACCTAATCCTGCGCCACCCACGCCGGCTAATCCAAGGACAAGTTTAGGCGCATGGAACAAAGCCGCGATGCCAACGCCCACAGCGCCACCTGCAACGGCTGCGCCAGCATTGCCGGTGTCTGGATTGGAAGACGAGATAGGCTGACAGCCAGCTAAGGCCAGCAAGCTAAAAACAAGAAATGATGTAATCCTTTTTGAGATGCGATTCATTGTTATCCCTAGCAATTTCGGAAATTATAGCTTGGTTAATGATAAAAGATACAAGTTTTTAATGGGAGAGTTGGCGGGTGAAATTAACTGTTGCTGTTCTATCCTCGCTAAGTAACAATAGCTTAGGTCACAATGGAGTGTAACCATGAGTCGAGATTTGCAACAACGTCCCTATACGGCCAAGCAGTTGATTCTATCGTATTGGTCATCGGAACAACGATTTTTTGCGTATACATTTTTTTTCTTTGTGATTGCAATGAGCATCAGCATTGTTGGCATGGAAGTGGTATTTAATTATTGGTACAACTATTTCTATGATGCGCTGCAAGATTATGACAAACGTGGCGCGATCGATCTCATCGTCGTTTTTATGTTCATCGCTTCTGTGTATATTGTTCTCCAAGTCTATCGATATTATCTTCAGCAATATTTAGGGTTGCGTTGGCGACGTTGGTTGACCAATCAATTTTTAACGCGTTGGCTGCAGAAAAAAAGCTATTATTATTTAGAAAATTTCGATGAAAAAACAGATAACCCTGATCAACGTATTCAAGAAGACATTGCTTCCTTGGTGCAAGGATCGCTAGATTTATCCGTTGGCTTGATTGCGTCGGTCACCACTTTTTTTGCTTTTATTTATATTCTTTGGACGTTGTCGGGACATTTTGTTTTGCATCTGGGTGGTCATAAATTAAATATCCCGGGCTATCTTGTTTGGGTCAGTATTATTTATGCTATTTTCGGGACGTTTTTTGCATTTAAGATCGGATTTCCGTTGGTGGGATTGAACTTTGAGCAACAGCGTCGTGAAGCGAATTTCCGTTTTGCTGCAGTCGATTTGCGTACGCATGCGGAGCACGTTGCGTTGTACCGCGGGGAAGATCATCAACGAACTATTTTAAGCTCTCTCTTCGATAGAGTGTTGAATAATTGGTACGCCATTATTTTGCGACAAAAATTATTGCTGTGGTTTACCGCAGGATATAATCAACTGTCAGTTGTATTGCCATTGGTTGTCGTATTGCCGAATTATTTTAGCAAATTCTTCAAGCTGGGTGGCTTGATGCAATCCTTGCGTGCCTTTGGGCAAATTCAAGATGCATTATCTTTCTTTATTAACGCGTATTCGCAAATCGCACTGTGGCGTGCAGTGGTACAACGTTTGCTGACTTTCTTAAATCATATTTATGAGGTTGAAGAGCATGCGGATTTGGAAAATAAATTTGTTTACAAGACAGATGCGGAAAATAAAATTTCAACGAAAGGTCTTGATATCTATATGCCACATGGTGAAAAACTTTTAGAAGGGATTAATGAAGAATTTGTTCACGGTCAAAATTATTTAATAAAAGGCCCTTCCGGTATTGGTAAAAGTACTTTGATTCGTGTGATCGCGGGCATTTGGCCTTATGGTAAAGGCGAAATTCATTTGCCTAACAATAAAAATATTATGTATTTGCCGCAAAGAACTTATATGCCAATCGGCACATTAAAAGAAGCGTTGTTGTTTCCTGATAAGGTGTCGGACCATTCAGATGAAGGGTTAAAAGAAATTTTGATGAAGTGTGATTTGCCTGATTTAACACATCGTTTGCATGATGTGGCAATGTGGTCAGAACAGTTATCGCCGGGTGAATTGCAACGCATCGCTTTTGCGCGTGTTTTACTTCATAAACCGGATTGGGTATTTATGGATGAAAGTACTTCCGCGCTGGATCTACCGCATGAAGAACTTCTTTATAAATTAATTGCAAAAGAACTACCGGATTGTACCTTGGTTAGCGTGGGTCATCAGCCTAGCGTTGAAATGTTCCATGAAAAACGCGTTGATTTGTCGCGCTATAGCATGGAGCGTGTGATTCCGGATTGACAGCGTGGACAAAACACAGAGCTGCGCTGACCTAAGCGAATGTCTTTCAGCGTGGTTTTGCAAGTGACACAAGGAAGTCCGCCGCGACCATATACTTTTAGTTTAATGCTGAAATAGCCTTTTTTCCCATCGCTATTCACAAAATCTTTTAACGTGGTGCCGCCTTGCTTGATAGCGGCTTGCAAAATCGTTTTCACGGATTTAGCGAGTTTTTCATAGTCTTTTAGTGAGACTTTGGCCGCCATTTTTTTCGGATGTATGCCTGCGGAAAATAAAGCTTCTGCAGCATAAATATTGCCGACGCCGACAACAATTTTACTATCCATTAAAAATGTTTTCACTGGAACTTTGCGATGTTGCGCGCGCTCCCATAGCGTTTGACCGGTAAAGTCAGTGTTGAGAGGCTCTGGCCCCAGATGCATTAATAACTTATGTGTCAGAGGATCTTTCTCAGTCCATAGGCAAGCCCCAAATCGTCTGGGGTCTGTCAGGCGTAGACACGTTTCGTTTTGAAAGACGATATCCAGATGGTCATGTTTATTGGCGGGCGTCTTCGCCGGCAGG
>CAJCIZ010000047.1 GCA_903970525.1 Myxococcales bacterium
CCTTGAGCTTGGAAATAATGGTGATTTTCCCAATCCTCGTAATGTGCTCGTTCAATTGCCTCGGGGGAATAGACTTTATCCATGATTAAACCTGTACTAATAAAATTGGCAATGTTATCACGAATTCAATAATAAGTTGAGTCAGCAAACCTAAGGATCTTATTTAACACCGATTTTCACAGGCCTTTTAAACCCAGCAATCTACCCCTAACAAAATTTGAGCATCTTTATGGTTTGTTGATATTTCAAGCAGTCCATTCGATCGACACTTGCCTATCTTCTAACCACGGCACAGTATAATTATTTTTCAGTTTTTGCACACCAAGCAAAATGGGTGTGCTGGCATGTTTGCGAATTTTGATTTTGAAGTCCTTTCCATCAAAACTGATTTTACCAGGCATATCAATAAATTTTCTGAAGATGGTGTTGGCGCGAACCTTCTCAAAGCGAGGGAGATCTTGTGCAAATCGGTGGTATAAGGTATCGGCAATAACAGTCCATAACATATCAAAGTGAATGCGGATCATTAATGGTGATGACAGTGCATTCAGGTTGAAAAAAGAAACCATTTCTGCAATTTTATTTTCAATGTGCCATCGTTTTGCATAAACAATTAAGATCTCTTTTAATGGCAAGTCATGGTTATTTGTAATAACAAAGGTTGGATTAGCCCTGCCATGATCTTTAATAGTAATCTGACGGAAGGAAGCCTTACATTTTGGAAGGGTAATCACGGATTCATGCACGCGACAATGCTTGTGTTGTCGCTTGGGGATAGGTAAATATAATTTTTTCCACTCATCATCTGGAATCGCTAGTGTATTCGCTAAAAGTGCCTTATTACGTTTTCGTAAGGTGATAAATTTAACGCTATCAGTCGCTAATTCATCAAGGACGGCATAGCTTGTTAATTTGCAATCAAACACGAGTGTTTCTGATAACGTATTCGTGATTTTCTTCCAGAAAGAAACGAACTCCTGTATCGCCGTAGGCTCGTCTTTACGCAAAATATCCGCATGGGTATAAAGAACAGTATTGCTTTGAGAGTCTTGAGCCAATAATGTGTTAGCACCCTTCAATGCTTTTCCGCGTGCACCGCACCAGACGTGCTCCATCTGAGACTCTGTTCCAAAATGTGGAATAGAATGAAAATCTAAATTGATGAATTCTCCTTGGTAAAAAGAAGGGAATACTGTTCTAAATTGCGCGATAATTTTGGATTGGAGTTGCATCACCATTTCTTCGCTGGTTCGGCAAGAGTAAGTCGCCATGTAGGTTGATTTTGGCAAAATATTAAGGCCTGCAAACAAACCTAAACCTGGCTCATGATCATAAGTACCCATATGACTTAATCGTTCATTTCCAATAAGTTTTAATGCAAGCATTGATAAGCAGGCTTGAGTTGCATTGATGGCGCTCGATTCTGGCAAACCACAGTCTTTGATAATATCAACAATGCCAGATTCAATAATGTAGGGCAAAAAGAAAAAAATACCACACACTGGAGAATCAATACTGAAAGGCTCCATCGTTGAAAAATCGAGTGGCTTTGAGCGATCAGGTATTGCTTGATTTTTCTGAGTCAAACCACGCTCTGAATTGGTGCGTCGCGATAATTTTGGTAGTTGAGCATCAGTGATAATATTTTCTACCGTGCTTTTTGAAACTTTATAGCCCTCTTGCTGAAGGCGTTCTGCAATCTCTTTAGACGACAGATCTAATTTTCGATAAGTTAAGATGAGCGAACAAATATAATCGGGGGTATGTCTTTGCTTAGGGCCCCTTGCTCCCCGCTCAGGAAATAACTCAAGTTTTCCTGCTTTGGCATCACGCATTAATGAATATAACGTATGGACAGAATACTCGAATTTTTTCGCTACAACTTCCGCCGGTAATTTATCAACGACCAGGGCACGCAATGCTTCATATTGTTTTTGAGCAGGAATGATTGGATTGGAAAAAAATTGCGATAAATTATTCATTTCAGGGTTTATTGATTAGGCTTATAATTTCAATAGTTTACAGGTAAATAATTGTTCAAGTCAAAATTTTCGAACTATTAGTGGGTCATTAGAGGCTTACTCGCGTTATCACCGGGTAATTTGGAATGTTTTTAATCTATATTTGACGAGACTAACTTTATCAACAATTTAAAACGAAATTTTTAAGCATACTAATTAATCCCAATCAAAAAATGCACAACATCAGGATATGCTTATAAAATGTGTGACCTGGTATTATTTTGCGTGATTTTCGTGTTGTACATGGAGAAATTCGCATGGATTTTAGATAATTGCGAGATGCTCAAATTTTGTTAGGGGTAGATTGCTGGGTTTAAAAGGCCTGTGAAAATCGGTGTTAAATCAATCATGAGATAAGGCCCGCGATGAGCTTTTTATCCTTATTTAGATTGCTACCTGAACAATTGGTTTGAAATAAACACCTATATCTGTGGCCACCCTCCGGCTCTATCAGTATTTTCTCCTAAACTTGTCATAGTCTCGAGTCTGAAGGCTTTATTTTGGGGAACATTTTTTATAACTAATGTTTCTTTAGTGAGCTCATACTCTGAAGGTTCGAGCGCTTGACCATTAAGTGA
>CAJCIZ010000048.1 GCA_903970525.1 Myxococcales bacterium
ATACGCTATTACAGTGTACAGTACATGATGAAACGGGTAGATTTACCTGAAGAAGATTTTATCGAACTGGCATTAAAATACTTAGATGAGGAAGATGTTATGACAGTTGAAGAACAAATTGAGCAACCTGGCATTAGGCAAGGTGTTAAACAAGGTGCTAAACAAGAAAAATATGCTATCGCGCGGAACATGTTAAAAAAGGGCATGCCAATAGAGGTTATCAGTGAAGTCACGGGACTTGCCGTTAATTTAGTTAAAAAATTGAAATCTGGTCAATTATAGTTTAATGTTGATGAAGTCATGATTATCGGCGGCGCAAAAGTCTATGAAGCAGCATTACCACTAGCATCACGAATATACAGCAATTCACGGTGAGGCGATTTTTCCTTTGTGATCAATAGGTTGTATTTTATCTTTTCGTAATGTTTGATTTTAAAAATATTTTAAAATTAAATAGTTATTTAATTTTTCAGCGGGAATTGTTAAGCAATTAACTATCA
The DNA here is from genome assembly GCA_903970525.1 of Myxococcales bacterium. Classification (GTDB taxonomy): domain Bacteria; phylum Pseudomonadota; class Gammaproteobacteria; order DSM-16500; family DSM-16500; genus UBA5158. Next base: position 501 of record CAJCIZ010000048.1, read on the forward strand.
AAAAAAACCATTAAAATACGTAAATACGATTCTCAATCAATAACCTAACAAATTGAATATTAACAACAAATATTTTGTCAATAACGGGGTTAGCCGAATGTTTACCATGTGAGTTGACTAAGTTTATAATATCCATGAAATAAAAATAGAAAATGACAAGGAATACTACGATGGCATTATCCAAAAAGGCTTTACAACTTAAGCGAGAAAAAAAGAAGAAAAAGCGCCAAATGAGATTGTCAACTCCTGTTTCATCAACGGCAATAGCCCACAATAATTGGCCAATTTACGAATGTTGGATCCCCAGCGAATTATGGAATGCTGGAATTGGCCAAGTCATTGTTTCTCGCCAGAATAATCAGGGTGATATTGCGATTGGCATTTACCTGATTGATGTTTTTTGCTTAGGAGTTAAAGATTGTTTTATCCGCCTCACACAACAAGAGGGTTACCACGACTTATTAGAGCATATGGAGGCCGTTTGTGGTGAACTCGAGTTAGTAGACGCAAGCTATGCCTGTACATTAATTCATAAAGCAGTAAACTATGCACAACAATTTGGTCTTAAGCCACATGAAGATTTCAGCAAAGCCCAAAAATTATTAAAAAATATTCCTATTGATGAAACCCAAGCTTTTACTTTTGGAAAAGATGGCAAGCCTTTTTATATGCAAGGACCTCATGAGTCACCTGCTGATGTCAAACGAATTTTGAAAATCTTAGCATCTAACCAAGGCACCGGAGATTATGCTTTCATAGTGGAAACACCAGATCCCCTGCTATTGCTTGAAAATGAACAATAGACAGGGATCTAGTTTTAGAGCGGTCATGAGATGAAAAACATTAAAAACAAAAAGCGCAACAAAAAAATCGGCACTAAACATCACGATGCCTTATTTGCCAGTGCCATGTCTGATCTGCGTATTGCTAAAGATTTTTTTGAGCAGCACTTACCGCAACCATTATTCTCAGCGCTTGATCTAACAACGCTTGAGATCTGCAAGGATAAATTCATTAATGATAATTTGAAAACAAAAGTCACCGATATGCTGTATCGCGTGCAATTTAAAGATGGCCGCGATACCTACTTAAGAGTATTAGTTGAACACCAATCGAAGGCTACCCTAGATATGCCATTGCGCGTATTGGAGTATGAGTGTTATATAATGCGACAATCTTACATCAATACTGCGAAGATTCCTTTAGTCTATACGGTCGTGTACTACAATGGTGAAGTACGTTGGCCTTATCCAACTGATCTTAAAGAACTTATTGATGCCCCTGCCGATCTCATTGCATACTATGCATTAAAGCCTTTTCAACTGGTAGATTTAACCCTGATTGACGATGAAACACTAAGGGCTCATCTTTGGTCGGGGGTTATGGGTCAAATTATGAAACATATTTACGCTCGTGACATTTTACCAACGCTAGAAAAAATCTTAGTGGCGTTACAAGAAATTGAAGGATTACAGGGACATGATTTTATTAAAGCCGTGTTATACTATATTTATACACAGGGAGAAGTTAGCGATAAAAACAAGTTTAAGTCGCTGATTCAGCATAATTTATCACAAGAGACGAGGGCAGAATTTATGACATTGGCAGAGCAAGAAGTGCGAGAGCGAGCACAGCAGTTTATTCAAGAAGGTCGTCAAGAAGGTCGTCAAGAAGGTCGTCAAGAAGGTCGTCAAGAAGGTCGTCAAGAAGGTCGCATATTAGATGCAAAAAAAATGCTTTCGAAGGGCTTGGATGTAACTTTAATTTCTGAAATTACAGAAATTGACGTTAACACCTTAAAGAAAATGAAAGATGCTAAACGTGAAAATTGATATATGAAATTTTAAACTGGTAATAATTGCAATATCACCCACTATATCATGTCCCTGCGGCATATTTTTATACGGAAAATGCGTGCTTGCGAAATTTGAGGTAATCCGGATACAGTGTGTTTTGGAAAACTATTTGAAGTACCTTGGAGTGTGCTTAAATATAAAAAAGAGGAAATAATGAAAACAATAGGTCTTTTAGGAGGAACGGGGTGGTCTTCTACCGTTGAATATTACAAATTAATTAATCAAATGGTAAGTGAAAAGTTGGAGCACTCGTGAGATTGGGCAAAAAATCGATAGTATGCTATATGAAAGTACGGCAATTGCTAAAAACCCTGAGGACGTTATTACTGCTGAAATTAATAAGCTCAGGGAAACTGG
>CAJCIZ010000049.1 GCA_903970525.1 Myxococcales bacterium
AATTCCTTCTTTGCGCCTTCTCAGTGATTTTGCAAATCTCTTCATATAAATCATGTTTGTTTGGTCTGCCATTTGACACCAATTTTCTAATGCGTTACCCATTTCTTCATGGTTCTTATAACTCCATAATGCTTGCAGTTGCTCTTTCAACATATAAATTAAATTTATGTTCGTGTTTTCTTGAAGTAATCTTTTAAGTTTGTCGCCCTGTGTTTCCGTTAAATTTTCTGCATTTCTTAATAACAGAAAGCGACTTCCTTTGATAAGATCTTTTCCACTTTTGTCCGCTTTACGAAACTCAATACGTCGCTGATTATCTACAGCTCTACTGTAATTTTGCATGACGTGAAATCGATCGAAAATAATATCGGCATGAGGTAAGTCATCGCGTACCGATTTTTGATAAGCAGGCCCCATATCCATTGCAACAGCTAAAATACCTGCTTTTGTAGATTTTTGGAGTTGTTTTAAGAAAATTGAAAATGTCTCTGCTGTTCTACCTTCATGAACCCAGATTAAATTACCTGTCTCTAAATCATAAACTACAGTCATATAATCATGTCCTTTTGCGCGTGCAACTTCATCAACACCAAGATATTTTAAATTGATCAGCTCCGCTGGATTTAATGCTGGTAGTGTTTCTTGTAAATATTTTTTATCCATATTCTTTACTGTTTCCCAGCGCAAGCCTAAATGCTTTGCTACAGCACTAATAGTCATGTAACGACACAGTCCACTAACCAAGCGACAAAATCGTTTTGTGTAGTAACAACCCGCATCAACAAAATGACACAACTCCATACAGCGCCTGTTATCTTTCGTTAAAATTTGAGCAAGTTCAATTTCAATCTGGACGCGATTATTTAATAAAGGAAGATCGTAAATCACCCGATGACAATAACGGTTTATCCTGCCTGCCTGTTTGTGTAGTGGGTCTATTGGCTTATAGCGTTTATCACGCCGACAAATAAAAGTCAGCGTGTTTGTGCTTTTTTCATAATTAATCGAGTTGACGCATTGACCTTTTAAACCCAAAATTAGGCTTGGGATATTGATGCTCATATACCTTCCTTGTCATAAAGTCCTTAGAACCTTTATTAAACAAGAAGTTATGTTTCGTTAATATCCCTTTTTTACCTCATGAGACCGGAGAAGAACCTTCGGTTGGCTTATTTGCTGTTTAAAATCAATCACTTATTAATTCTTAATACTTTTTCCAACTATATCTAATTAAAGTTATTGCTGGATATATTAACTTCATAACCGGCAATAATTATTCTTGAGGAAAAAGTTATTGCCACTTATAATTACTCTATAAGCGGCAATAACTATTTGAGGTCATATGAGCAACATTGTAGGTCGTGAAAAAGAAATAAAAATATTGGATCAAGTAATATCTTCCAAGAAGAGTGAGTTTGTCGCTATCTACGGGCGAAGAAGAGTTGGTAAAACATATCTGGTGCATCAATATCTCGCTGATAAGGGAGTATATTTTGAATGTACAGGCATTAAAGATGGTGCGATGCGCGAACAATTAAAAAACTTCATTTTAAATTTTCAAACAACATTCTACCCGAATCTTACGTTAAGTACTCCAAAGAGTTGGAAGGAAGCATTTGAAATGCTGACCAATAAGATTAATGAAATTTCTAAAACAAAAAAAATGATAATTTTCCTAGATGAGTTGCCATGGTTGTCCACTCGTAAATCCAAGTTTCTGCAAGAAATAGATTATTTTTGGAATACACAGTGGAGCAGGATGCAAAACGTAAAATTAATTGTATGTGGATCAGCAGCTTCTTGGATTTTAGATAATCTCATTAATGCAAAAGGGGGGCTGCATAACCGTATTACTTATCAGATTCTGGTCGAGCCATTCTCTCTAAGTGAAACAAAGAAGTTTTTAGAAATGATGGACATTGACTTAAAGCCAATGCAGATTCTGGATTTATATATGATTATGGGAGGGATACCATTTTATTTGAGTAAGCTACAAAAAAATAAATCTGTTGCTCAGAATATCAATGATCTGTGTTTTACGAAAGAAGGACTGCTTCACTCGGAATTTTTACGCTTATTTAAATCACTCTTTGATGCATATGAAATTAATGTCCGAACTATTAGGGCTATAGCAAAATTCCGATACGGTGTTTCATATAAGGACCTGGTAAAAACGGTTGGTAAAAAAGCAGGAGGTAGGTTTACAGAGAGATTGAATGAACTTGAAGCTGCGGGATTCATTCAAAAACTTCTGCCTTATGGTAAAACGAAACGTGATCATTACTATAGAATAAAAGACGAATACACAATGTTTTATTTAAAATGGATAGAAAGTACGGTTGGTAAAATACCCAAAGGTAGTAATTATTGGATGACTATATTAAAAAGCCCCGCATGGAACAGCTGGGTTGGGTGCGCTTTCGAAATTGTATGCCATAAACACGAAAATAAAATTATAGAAGCATTACACCTAAATAATATTGGTTGTTTGGTAGGTAGTTGGAAATATATTCCACCTCAGGGTGAAAAATCGCAAGGTGCGCAGATAGATTTACTTTTTGATCGTAATGATAATGCGATTACTCTTTGTGAGATCAAATATTCAGCCAAGCCATATTCTATTGATAAGGCATATTCTAAAAATTTACTGAATAAAAAAGAGGTTTTTAAAAAAGGTACTGAAACATCCAAAGAGCTGTTTGTATGTATGATTACAACTATGGGAATTAGAAAAAACACATGGTCAGCAGAAATAGTAAATGAAATTGTTGAGTTAGGTGCCCTGTTTTAATTTGGGGGAGCTAAATTATCGCATTTCTAGCCTTTCATGGCTTCAGTTCAAATTGGTATTAATAATTGCTGAGGAGAAAATTATGGCGACATCAAAATCTAAAGAAAAAATTCTCGAGGATAATGATTTTAAATATCATTTTATTCGCATGATTTATTTCAATAAAAAAATCAAAAAAATATTTAGCTATGTAGCAATAGACGATCATGATGAAGCTTGGTTAATGAAAAAAATTCAAGAAAATAACAAAGGAAGTTGGCAATTTTATTTTAATAATCCTCCGCCATCTGATTCTATTAAGAATGAAGTTATTCGAGAATTGGAAACATGAATACTAAAAAAAATGAAAGCCTATTACGCCAGGAATATTCTGATTTGCTTCCTGAGTTGGTGAAGGTTCAGCAACTATTAGACGCCAAAATAAGATGGTATTTAAAGGATATTATTTTTAGCCTGAAGAAAAAACACCAGCGAATTGAGATTGAGTCACGAGTTAAAGATTGTAATAGTGCAATTAGTGCTTTAAGGCGTCGACAACAATCTCGTAGTTTTGAAAAAAATGGCTATTACAGTTTAACCAATCTAAAAGATTTGGTCGGTTTTCGCATATTGGTTTTTCCACCCAGTCTAATAAAGCCAGTTAAAAAGATCATAACTTCTAAATTCTGCACATGGAAAACGGATCACTATAGATTAGAAAAAATTATTCTTTGTAACAAGTATCATGTCTGGAGGAAGGCGGGTCAAAATTTTACGGTGCGACCTTTGTACGGTACAAAAATCGATGGATGAAGAAATAACTCGCTGATTTCAAACAAAAAACCTAGAATCTCGTGTTTT
>CAJCIZ010000050.1 GCA_903970525.1 Myxococcales bacterium
GGCAGTCCTCGACATGGCTATCAGTCCTTGCTTTGGTAAAGGCGCCGGAGAACATACTCTCTTGCGGCAAATACTACATGCTTTTAAGCCGGGTGATGTTGCGCTTGGAGATTGTTACTATGCATCATTTTTTCTTATAGCAAAATTAATTGAGATGGGCGTAGATATTGTATTTCCAATTCATACTGGACGTCATCATGATTTCAGGGTGGGGGTTCGCTTAGGTAAAAAAGACCATATAGCACAATGGAAAAAGCCGCAAAGACCCAAATGGATGAGTCACGAAGAATATGAAATATTCCCAAATGAAATTTCAATACGAGAAGTTTCAATCCAAAATCAACAAAGAGGATTCAAAGTAAAAAAACGCACTATCGTTACAACTTTTTTAGATTCTAACAGCATAAGTAAAAACGATTTAAAAATGATATACGATTATCGTTGGTCTATTGAAATTGACTTCAAATCAATTAAAGACACAATGAATATGGGTATCTTGCGGGGAAGAACACCGGAAATGATTCGAAAAGAAATGTGGATGCATGTTTTAGCTTATAACTTAATTCGAAAAATAATGGCGCAAGCTGCCTACGCTCACGATCGAAGTCCTAGGAAACTTAGCTTTAAGCTAACATTGCAGATGATTGATGCATTCAGGCAGAGAGGTATTATTTCAGAAACCAACAATGAGTTTTATGCGCATTTACTCAAGGCGGTTGCTTACAAAGCAGTGGGTAATCGACCATATCGGCATGAGCCGCGGAGACTTAAACGTAGACCGAAAAACTATCCTCTCTTGCTTAAACCACGGTATCATTATCATTAGGGGGCCAGGATATGCATTTCCTTAAGTTAGTGCCATTAGAGTCTTATCCCACTTTTTTTGATCCTAATACACAGCTCATACCCACTCTACAAAGTTGCAACGCTTCCTATGCTAATACACCTTATGCGAATTGGCGTTATTATCTTTTTGAGGTAAATGACTTTAGAATTGCTTATCGTTTTAATGGTGTTTTGGGTGATAGCGAAGCAACTGCGAGATCACGCGCTAAAGCAATATATTCTAATCTTAATATCAGATTTAGTGGATTTCTGAGGGACACTTCTGGTTCTCCTTTTGGCAACAACCAATATCGTATCCGTTGCATTTATACCAAATCTTTTGATTTCCAACACAAGCCACTGCCTTATCCCCAGTATGACAATTTTGAGGAATGTGAAAAACCGGTATTTGAAACAATTGGATACTACGGTCACTCAAACGATATTGAAACTAGTCGTGTAAGCTATCGCAATTTAGCTCTATTTAAGCCGCTTCAGTTGAAACAAGATGAAAAGAATGACAATCATCAAATTAGCAATTCTTACAAATCCCATAAATATTCAAACTATGGTCAGTAATCGTATAGCCTGCTTTTTCTGCAATACTTTTTTGTCTTTCTTCTATCACGGGATCAATAAATTCTTCTACCTTTCCGCATTTCACACAAACCAAATGATCGTGGTGCTCACCATGATTTAATTCAAATACCGAATGTCCGCCTTCGAAATTATGTCGAACAACTAAGCCTGCTTCTTCAAACTGCGTCAACACGCGATACACCGTTGCCAATCCAATGTCTTCCGAAGATTCTAACAAAATGCGATAGACATCTTCCGCACTCATATGATGCTCTTTTGCATTTTCTAAAATTTGTAAAATCTTCACGCGCGGGATGGTGATTTTTAACCCGGCTTTTTTTAAGTTGGAATTGTCCAAAACGGCCACCCTCTTTTTAAAGGAAACCGTATCCTAACACATACCAAAATAGACGAGAATCAGTTATGATGTGCGCCACAACTTTTATGGGACGTCAGACTATGCGCAAACTACTCGGTGCTTTTACCTTATTGCTAGCTCTATCCGGATGCTCTTTTTTACACATCCATAAAATGGATATTGAGCAAGGAAACGTCATCACTCCCGAAATGGCAAATAAAATACACGTTGGAATGTCAAAAGACCAAGTGAAAGAAATCCTAGGCAACCCAATCTTAGTGAATGTCTTTGATAATAACCGTATAGATTATGTTTATACCTATAAACCTGGGTATGGTCAGATTGATGAACGATATATGACCTTGCTGTTTAGTCATGGCCGATTGGTTCATATTCGAGGGAATATGTATTCGGAGTTTATTAATAAGTAATTACTGTCACCCCGCAAAATTCTTGTTCTTTGGATTATTGAAGAACATTGCTGCATCACAAGAATTTGTGCGGGGTCTGGTTAGGGGCCTTTAGCGCTATTTCTTCACCTTCGCCCTCTTCCTCCGAGCCTCTTTAGGATCCATCGTCAACCCCCGATAAATCTCCACCCTATCCCCATCTCCCACCTCATCCGTCAATTTCTTAACTTTGCTCCAAACCCCAACCTTCTGCACCATCAAATCAATCTCAGGAAATATTTCCAAAATCCCCGAGCGATCAATCACCCTCTCAATTGTAGCGCCCTGCTCTATCTCCACAACAATAATCTTCTGCTCAGCAGGTGTAGCATACGCAACTTCCACTGAAATATTTTTATTCCTGTCCATAAATCTCAACCGCTCTTTTACAAAACGCTTCCACCAACGAATTCGCAATATGATTAAAAACCGGCTGAAAAAGCTTATCAAACACCGATCCTGAAAATTCAAATTCCAATTCAACCATCACTTTACACGCATGCGAAGCCAATGGCTGAAAAGTCCAAACACCTTCGAAATGTCGAAAAGGCCCCGACACCAAATGAATTTCCATGCGTTCATATGGATATAACGTATTCCGTGTCGTAAAATTTTTATGAAGACCCGCGCGCTTGATTTCAACGGTTGCTTCAAGCTCACTCTCCGTCTGACGAACAATATGACTAGAATTGCACCACGGTAAAAAGCGCGGGTAATCTTCGACGTTATTCACCAACTCAAACATTTGGCGTGACGAATATGCAACGAGTGCACTGCGCGTAATTTTATTCATTGTCTTTTCGCCCACCTATCCAAGCCCTAGAATTGGTATTATACTGCGCCACATGAGCCAGAAACAGTCCGATCAAACAATCGCGTTAAATCGTAAAGCCCTTCATGAATATAGCATTGAAGACCGATTTGAGGCAGGCATAGTCTTACAAGGCTGGGAGGTCAAAAGCCTCCGAGCTGGCCGGGTTCAACTCGACCAGAGTTATGTCATCTTAAAAAAAGGGGAAGCATGGCTGCTCGGCGCCAACATGACACCCCTCTCAACCGCTTCCACCCACGTGATCGCAGATCCTCAGCGCACGCGCAAATTACTCTTAAATCACTCAGAATTAAATAAACTGATAGGCAGCGTTGAGCGCAAAGGTTATACCTTAATTCCATTAAGTCTCTATTGGAAAGGAAAACATGTTAAACTTTCTATAGCACTCGCCAAAGGGAAAAAGCAACACGACAAACGCGCGAGTGAAAAAGAACGTGACTGGCAGCGTGACAAAGCACGCATTATAAAGAATTTATAATTTACGGATGAATTATGTTTAAAAAACATTTCAAGCCAGAGCATATCAATGCAACCGCTGAAGATCTTGCTGGCAATGGTGGTATAGGACGTTATGTTTTGCTGCCAGGCTCAGAAGGTCGTGCAAAAGATATTTCACAATATTTTTCTAATGTAACAGTGAAAACACATCATCGTTGTCATAATCTTTATTTAGGCACTTTATCGGCTGAAGGTCATGAGATTGATGTTGCTGTTATTCCAACTGGCATGGGTTGCCCTAGCACTGAAATTATTGTACATGAATTATTTCATTTGGGTGCAAGACGTTTTATACGTGTGGGCAGTGCGGGTTCTTTACAACCTTGGGTAAAAGTCGGTGAAGTTGTAAATGTGCAAGCATCTGTGCGTGATGAATTAACAACACGTGATTATGCACCGATTGGTGTGCCTGCGGTTGCATCGTTAGAAGTGATTTCTGCGATTTTATTAGCAGCAGAAAAAATGGGATTATCTGAAAAGTTACATGTAGGCAGTGTGCATTGTAAGAGTTCGCTTTATGCACGTGAATTTGGTGCAGGACCTCGTGGTGTAGAAAATAAAGCGTTTGATGAGTTATTAGTGTTGAATGGAATTTTAGCGACAGAAATGGAAACTGCGACATTGTTTATTCAATCGCAAGTGTATAACCATGAACTCATGTTACAAAATCAAAAAGCAGATTATCGCGTGTTAGCGGGTGCCATTTTAGGGATTATTTCGGCGGATGATAAGTTTGATCATACCTCGAATGCGGATGCGGCGATGAAGTCTGCGGTAGAACTTGCGATAGAAACTGTTAAGACGCTTGCTGTGCAAGAGCTTTTTGCGTGATATTTAGTCTATTTAAAGCAGCCTATATCTACATCAGTCGCAGCACGGCCAACACCTTTTTGATTAACTAAAACTATTTATTTAATAAAGATTAGCATAAACTCAGCTTAACTTTCTCGTCTGAGAATCAATTTTTTCACTTGGTGGCGTCGTACTTTGATAACCACTTGTAGTAGATGTTGACGTAGAATTGCGTGAAAGCTGAGAAGATGCCTCTGTGGTACTACGTGAAGCACTTGATTCAGAGAAAAAATTATTGTTAGTTGCTGGAATTACGCTATCGCTTTCCTTTGCAGACGCATTGGTCATATCTTTCTGTAAGTTAAGAACAAAGTCGCGATTTTTTTTGAAGAAATCAACTAGCTTTTGATCTTCATCACCAAATATCATTGTTTTACAAGTAAATTCAGAAATTTTCTTTTTGTCCGCCATAAGCTCTAATGCATTAACAATGTTACCTGAAATTATAACAATTCTGGTTTTATCAAGCTGAGGAATTTGACCCTTTGATATCATTACATCCAATACTTTAATAATTTTTTCAGATTGTTTTGTTTTACGTCTATCCTCTGTAGATACAGTAAAGTTCAATAGCTTTATATTATAGCCATCACTTACACTCGCTCGATTCATCATTACATACATACCCATTGATAGCATATAATCATCTGCTTTCTCTTTATCTTTCAACTCTAATATCATGAATGGAGCTTCACATTTTTCATCAGATATAATAATCTGAGAAATATTATTTTCATTTGATGGCATCTTTAAATTAAATATCATTCGGATCTACTCCGTATTATTTGGCAGAAAAATTTGCAGCAGTCATTTTTTCGTTATTTGTTTCTTTATCTTCAAGTTTCCTAGCTGCTTGTTGCTTAGCTACATTCACTTTTAAACTAGCCATAATATCATCACTTACCGGGGGCTGTGATTTATCATAGCGATAAGTAATATAATTTGATCCTTCTAATATTGTATCCTTTCTTGGACCAGTATTTGATGTCACATAGCCCGGGGGAATATTATTATCTGTTAATTCTTGAGTTATTCTTTGAGCTATTCTCAGCCAAAAATCTGCATTCTTGTCTGCGTGATACTCGGCATAAATAGTAACATCTTTTCCTCGTTGAGCACCATCACCGCCTGACATTCGGGTATTTTCATGCGCGACCTTAGAACAAAGTAATCTACTTTCAATTATAATGTCTTTAATGATATCCCAGCCTTGAGCATATTTGTCTCTATCCCACTCTGGTAACGAGATATGAATTTTTAAACCATGCATGTTGGCAATGTTGCCTTCTTTTGTTTCATCTCCGATGTCATCCATGCACCCTAAGAAAATAAATTCTGACGAACCAACCATTCTATTATCACCCAGTTCAGCTTTGTACCCAGTTTCAAGGTCCCTAATATATTCTTCCTTGTCCGTAATAAGTTTCTGATTGATATTCTTATATGAAAACAATGGGTTAGGCATTAGATCAACCTTCTCAATTACTACAGAATTGTGGAATTATAGCACAGCGATTGTGAGTATAGGCAATTGTAGTGCGTATTTGTTATATGTTTTAGTCGCAAAATGTGAGACCGCTTTTGTACCGCTTCAGATGGAATCATACACTTGACCAATTAGTTAAGAGACAAGTATTGTCTCAAATTAAATGGAGAAAGTTATGCCTGATAAGCAAACCCGTCGTCGTTATGATGCCGATTTTAAGGTAACCATTGTACGAAAACACCTCATTGAAAAAATCCCCGTCTCTCAGCTGTGTGATGAGTATCAAATAAAACCATGCGTATTTTATAACTGGCAAAAGG
>CAJCIZ010000051.1 GCA_903970525.1 Myxococcales bacterium
TATTGAAAAAAAATATCATCAATCAATATTCGAGCCTTTTTTCCGCGTTCAGTCCCCAGAAACATCTAAATCCACGGGTATTGGTTTGGGCTTAAGTAATGCTCTTTTAATGCTTAAAAAAATTGGTGGAAAGCTTTTTCTTGAAAGTAATATAAATCAAGGTTCTACGTTTAGCATATTACTACCTCTTTAATTCTCCTCTATTTTAATCTAAGAACAAATTATAAAAATGAAAATCAGTAACTTCTCAATAAGTGCGGGGCAGTTTCTGAAGGGTCAAAAGATCAAGTAAATATAAGAAATATCTCAGAGTCTTACCCTAAATAATTCGCTACACTTCCCCTCATGACGACAAAAGACTTTAAGTTTAAATCAAAAACGCTAGAGCCATTAGAGCACTCTCCGATGGTATCCACGTTGCTATCGGTGATTGACCAATTAACTCAACAATTGCAGCAGCAAGGTGAACAACTATCCCAACAAGCAGAAGCACTTTTTAAGCAATCTGAAAAAATTGAGGAGCTGTTAACCGAAATTCGGCAGCTAAAAAAGCTCAGTAAAAAACCTAAACTAGGAGCGAGTAGTCTGCCTAAAGACAAAGATGATAAAGATGATGAGCCCCCATCTGATCTAACTGATACCCCAAAGCGACCAGGCTCATCCAAGCGCAGTAAAAATACGAACTTAAAGATAGATAAAGAGGAGAGGATTCGCGTAGAACATGTTCCTGAAGGTTCAGTGCGTAAGGGTTATCAGTCCTACATCATACAAGATTTAATGGTAAAGTCTGTTGTCACAAAATATCGATTAGAACGTTGGCAATTAGCCGATGGAAGCTCTATTACTGCGAGGTTACCTAACGAGTTACAAGGCCATCATTTTGGACCTACCTTAAGAGCTTATATATTGCATCAACACCATCACCAATGTGTCACTCAGCCCTTATTGCACAAGCAACTAGTTGAATGGGGTATTGATATATCGACAGGTCAATTGAATCGTCTTCTTACGGAAAATAAAGAAGCATTTCATCATGAAAAATCCGCGCTTCTTCCTGCAGGACTTTCTGCCTCAAGTTATATTCAAGTGGATGACACAGGAGCTCGTCATCAAGGAAAGAACGGTTATTGCACGTTCATTGGGAATGAATTATTTAGCTGGTTTGAAAGCACCGGAAGTAAAAGCCGGATTAATTTTCTTGAATTACTCAACACGGGATATGATGACTATCATTTTACGGAACAATCTTTTTCTTACATGGAGCGCTACAAAGTAGCGCCATGGATACGGAAGACATTAACCGAGGCAACTGAACGATGGTTCGCCAATAGAGAACACTTTGAAGCGCATTTGCAGAAGCATGGCATCGCCAACGCCCATTACCGAAGACTGATTACTGAAGCAGGACTCCTTGGTAGTATTTTAAGCCATGGTTTCCTAATCGATAGGGTTATATTAAGCGATGATGCAGGTCAATTTAATGTATTGACTCATGCCCTGTGCTGGATACATGCGGAGCGGGGAATCAAATCATTAGCAATGAGTAATGAGATTCAAATAAAAGCAGTTGAATGGGCGCGCAATGAGGTGTGGGACATTTATAAAGCGTTGAGAGACTATAAAAATAGCCCCAATGAAGAGGAAAAAATAACAATCACCAAGCGGTTTGATGAGTTATGTACAACAAAAACCGACTATTATTCACTCAATCAGGTATTAACACGGTTATACAAGAATAAGGATGAATTATTGCTTGTGTTAGAACGCCCGGAAATACCGCTGCATAATAATTTAAGTGAACGTGATATTCGTGAGTATGTAAAGCGACGAAAAATTAGTGGTTCAACACGAAGTGATGAGGGTAGGCGATGCCGAGATACCTTTGCTAGTCTTAAAAAAACAGCACTCAAAATGGGCGTTAGTTTCTGGGATTATCTTATGGATAGAACAACTAAAAAATACTCCATTCCTAGTTTAGATCAGTTGATTTTAGTTGCTCAGAAATAAAAACTTTCCCGGGGTTATTGAGAAGTTACAATTTTAGTTGTAACTTCATTACCTTATTTATTTATTTTTACCTTTACACACATAGCTCTGCACAGGACAATTTTTAAAAGAAAAGGTAGGATGAGGAAATAACTCGCTGATTTTAATAGTTTTTTATATAATTCTTTCTGCGAAAAAAGGAGATTATATGAAAAGAATCAGCGAGTTGCAGGACATATTAAGTGAAAATCTTAGTTGGAACAAGGCAAGATTAGATTGTTTTGTGAAAATGTTATTGGCATTATTTGTAGTGCGCACGGTTAATTTAAGCGAAATAGCCGTAGCTTTTTAGGCTGAAGTAAGTTCACGATATAAACGCCTCCAGCGTTTTTTCAAACAATTCCCCATTGATTACCCAGTTTTTGCCCGCTTCCTGTTTAAATTAATTTTTTTCTGATACGCAAAAGATATATACCCAAACGACTTCAAAAAGCTAAGCTATCAAAGTTTGAAAATTGTCATTAATTCTACCACTCAGGTCATTTCCAATAGTAGGCAAGATATCATCAAAAAAATGATTAATTGCCTCTTTAAAATCTTTGGCACCCTTAAAAAAGCGATTATTTCTTACTTTTTCGTTCAGCACTTTCCACAATCGTTCGATAGGATTTAAATTTGGACTATAAGGCGGTAAAAAATGAAGTTTTATGTTGAGTTTTTCAGCGTGCTCTGGAAGTAATAATGACCTATTATATCCAGATTGATCTAAAATCAGATGCACTATTTTTGTGTCATATTTTTCTCTGATGTTGTTCATGAAATTCATGATAGATTGAGCATTAATTGTTTCATATTGTGCGGTTATTGCTTCAGAAATA
>CAJCIZ010000052.1 GCA_903970525.1 Myxococcales bacterium
TATATTGGCAGAACCATCAGTACGTACCCAGCCGACCCGACGATACATATCATAGCCGCCCTGTGGAAAACCGCCTGGAAGATTTGGCTGTGTTGCATTAAGCGACAAAAGAGCCGCCGTCGGCTGATATTCGGTAGAATCACCGATCTCATATACAGCGTATAAGCTACTATCGGCTAAAACCGCTACATCGACACCATTGGCGCCTACATACGCACCATTAATGCTAACAGGGGCAGTTAATATAATATCATTCGTATTGGTTGAATCACGCGCAGCCCCTAAAGCCATGCTAAGCGTTTGAGCGGCTGTCTTTGCAATGCCTACGCCATTTGCATAAAGAACGCCTGCATTAACGATAGGTGAATTTGGTATAATTAAATTTGTCATAAAATAACTCCGTTTAAATTACGTTAAGAAATTAAAGCATTTCCATCAGCAGGCTGGTTTTAGCCAACATCCAAAATGGGGAGATTGGGTGTGGCTAAAATTTCCGAGCCTTTTACATTAAATAGGCAAAGCAACCATCATCGAATATTCGTCGACTAATGTTTTACCCCATATGATGTCATGCACCATTCCGCGCTGGTTCTGTCCAAAGAGAGAGCCATAGTATTGACGAATAGAAGCACCACTATCTGGGTCTTGTTGTACCGAAGTGGGAAATGGAACCTCCTCTGGTAGTTTCGGCATAGCAAGAAACAACGGATTACCCGCCATGATTAACCCGCAACGATGATCAGGCAATACCGTAACCTGCATCCCTGCCACAATGGCATAATTGATGTTTTGGTCTTGACCAGGTGAGGCTTGAAGGGCTGGATAAATATTGACCGTCACATCAGACCCACTGGTACTCGCTGCATCGGCAGTTGCTCTAAATTGCACAGGACTTTGCGAGATAACATGACCAATAAACGTACGGAATCGCAAGTCAGGCTGACCTGAAACACCATCGCTGAATTGAAACTTATCATACGCCTTAATGGAGTTAGGATCGCTCGCTGCCGCAGTTCCGCTAAACGTGATTTGAATAACGCCACCTTCTGAATTAGTAACAACGCTCACAACCGTTAATACAGACCCCGCATTTCCTTCTGTTCCTGCCATGTGGGTTTTCAATAAGTTAGACTGATACCATTTACACTTAGAAAAGTCGCCTATTTCCCAACTCATGGCTTCTCGATCAGCGCGCATCGGCGTGAACTGATTTAAGCCCGAATTAACGATTAGGGGGAAAGTTAAATCAGAGAGATAACCCATCGTGTTATCTTTGGCTGCACCGAAGTTACGGAAAAAAGCCAACGCATTTGCTAACTGTAAATAGGTAGAGATAGCCGTTACACCATCACCATAGAAACGAAAAGTATTCGTTTCTGCTAATGAGGCGACGTCGGTTTCAACTTGTGTACCCAGTTCAGCAATAGCCGATTTACCAAATACCCTCATATAATCACGCACATTAAAAATAAATTGTTGTGCGGTGAATTCGTACGCCGTAGAGGCTTCTTTATTCACAGTTAATTGTTGAACGCGCTGTGTAGCCGATTGAAATGTAACAACCAAACTATTAGTCGTTGTAAAACGAGGGGGTAAATCGAACGAAACTGTATCGCCTAAGTTCTTCGGAACATCATCATTGAAGCGCTGAAACTTCATGTTAGCGGTACTGATAAACGCAAAACTGTTTAACAGTAAGGCGAGATTTGATTCATTATAGGTAATAACTTGTTGCAGTATATTGACTGGCATTGCAAAACTCCTTTTTCAAAAGAAAATGTTTTGCAACGACAGACGAGTAAGTAGATCGTTATCCCTTTAGCCAGGGTTGGTTTCTCAGATCGCGAATACCCATCTTGCCGTTGCTTCCTGAAACGCGGGAAGGTTGCAAACGGTCAAGAGGGGCGGCTACATTCTGTGAATTCTCATCGGTTTTAGCTTGTCTGTTTTCCGCTATCGAACGCGATAACTTTAACAATTCAGACTGTGCCTGACGTGGATTCTTTTCAGCTAGCCTATCAAGTCCAGCGAGCTTTAAGGGATTACGGGAAAGGTCATAGATGACATCGGCTGCATTATCCATCCCAGCAACGAGATATGTCAGTTGCGGAAAGGCGGTTGGGTCAAATTCCTTAGTAATTTCCTCAAAGTCATCGTAATCAGTTTTGCCCTGTTCCATTTTGGAAAGATAAGAATTTGCAATTCTGTCCATTTCAGTTTTGATTTGGCGTTGTTGCATTTCCTGATTAAATCTTTCCTGCACTTGCTGATAGATAGCATTAGCATCCACATCACGCGGCACGTTTTCATTATGCTGGGTTTGTTTTTGCTGTTGGGCTTGAATTGCTTCAAGTTCACGCTGATGTTTTTCTTCCAGTTCGCGATGGATTTTGGCTGCTTGATACGTTTTATGCTTGATAATTTTATCGACCTGAGATTGAGGAATCATTTTCTCCTCTTCAGGCCCAATAATTGGATTATCTACAACATTTTCTGTAACTTGATTCTCTTCCATTTACACACTTCCTTGTATGCCACGATTGACCCGCGTGCTTTCGGTAAAGCCTCAGTCCGATGAGTTCGCCCATTTTTCCGTATGGGTGCGTAGAGCCTAGGAGGTAATTGAATGCCTAGTCATTCATTGATAATTAAATTATACCTTTTGAAAAAATAGTCAATATCTACTTTGTTTTAGATTTTTTGCTCATTTTTTTATCTTCTTTCATTTCCACTTTTGGCATTTTTCTTTTTTCGCCTTTTTCTTTGCGTTTCATCGTTAATCTCCTTATTTTTTACGTTATTTATGCTTATTTTTATCCTTTGTTTTTGATTTTCTAGACATAGCGTATGCAATAGCTACAGCCTGAGATTGTTTTTTTCCTGCATCCATCTCAGCCTTAACATTAGCTGAAAAACCTTTACGGCTTTTTGCTTTTGCCCCTTTTACTAATGGCATCTCTATTTTCCTCTCAGTTTTGAAATGATTTAAAAATCTTTGGGATGGCCTCATTGAGCGAATCGGCATATTGATCTATATCCTCTTTCGGTGTTTTTTTTGCTGATTCTATAAAAGCAAAACTATTCAATAATAAAGCAAGATTTTCCTCATTGTATGTCTTAATCTGCTCTAATTTTTCTCTTGTATTCTTTCTCCACCTAAATATTGAAAATATAGATAAAAACTTTTTGAAGAGTTCTTTGATTGTCATGATTACTTACTCATTTATAAATCATTTTTTGCGCATTTTCTTAAATGTTTCAGCGAGCACAGCTTGCTTTCTGGTTTTCGGATTCTTGCTGTGCTCAGCTTTTTTCAATTTACTTTCAGGAATGTCATGACCTTCTTTGACTCCTAGTTTTTTTCTCAATGCACCTTTTTTAATATCTGCGCCTTGAATCCACTTTTTAGATTCTTTCATGTTCCATTACTCCTTTTGAAGTTTCGTGCATATGTTTACTGATATTCAATGCTGATTCTACAGAACTGCGCGTATTTTCTGCATCAATTTCAGCTAGTTTTAGTTCATTTTCTACATCGGCATTTCTTATCTTACTCATTACATCTAAAAATTTCGTTTCTGAATCCCGCTCTTTTATAGAAAGATTGCCCGCGTCAATACGTGATCGCTCCTGAATCGCCATGACTTCAATCTGTCCTTGTGTCGGGGATTGTAATTCTTTTTGCGCTTGTTGCATCTCCATAGCCTGTTGCTTTGCTTGCATTTGCATCTGCTGTTGTTGCTGTTGTTGTGCCATTTGTTGCTGCTGTTGAAGCTGCTGTTGAAACTCTTGCGCTTTTTCTTTGAGGTCATCAATGCCGCGTATATCGATATTATCGAGAAGCACAGGAAGCCCATATTGATTAAAAAATTGCGCAAAGGCAGGAGAAGCCTGAGAAAGCGCGATAATCGTTTGTAAGGCAATTTCCTTTTGCATGGCAAAATTAACCCCCATCTCGACATTAACTTGAATATGGTTAGGGTCATAGTTCATGTACAATGAACCCTTTTTATTGATTTCAAAATATTCTCTTTTTCCGCTAGGAAGTAACACTGGCAGACTACGCGGGGTTCGATAATATTTTGGAAGCAGATCAACCATAATTTGTGCTACCCGATCCAATCCCTTATACAGACCACACATAAAGGGAAGTGACGCTGTATTGCTTTGCATCGAACTACGGGCAAAGGCAATCCCTGACATCTGACCATTGTTTTGACCTGCCGCTCCGTCATAACTGCCCAAAATAACCTGCGTCATTTCGTCCGATGTTCTAAAGGCTTCCATAATCTGAGGCGGTATAGGTGTCCTCACTACTTCGCGGGGAGGGGGTAGCGTTACTGTTGGGTTATTCGTATCTAAGAAATGATTGTAAATTAACGTATCGGCCTTTTGGACATTTTGATAGGCATCCTGATAATCAACAGGAATAGACTCCAGTGCGACAATAAATTTATGTTGTATCGTATTTTCAAGCTCATTGCCGAGAGACTGGCCTGCAAGATTCTTCAATCGTTGTATACCAATCGCATGATATACATAAGGCCGCGTTACCTGACTATAGGAGCCGTTTTCCTTAATATTGACGCTATTGCCGTCGATAAAGACTAAAGGTAAGTATTTATAATCCGTTTCGACAACATCCAGTAACATACTTTCACAGAACCGATACCTAATAATTTTTTCAATCATCGTCTTTCGTTTTTTAACTATTACAGGTGGTTGCTCAATTAATCCTCTTTCTTCCCATTCCTTCAAGAATTTATCGTAATCTTTTTCAGTGACCGTATGCCCATTTGATAATTTGAGGATAGTTTCTTTTTTCATTTGTTTTTCGTAATAATCACATACCAATACAATTTCTTCTTGCTCATTTTGAAACGACCAATCAAAACCAGATAATGAACGAGTAAATTTCATATCTTTCAGCGCTTCTTCCCCAAATTTTTCCGAAAATTCCTTTTTTGTCATCGGATAAAGTTCAGCACAAAAACGTCCATCGCCTTTATGTGATGCACGCGCCAATGGATCAAATACACACAATGTGGGGTTAAATGAACGTTCGACACA
>CAJCIZ010000053.1 GCA_903970525.1 Myxococcales bacterium
GCAAGAGATTTTTTTTCGAAGTTTGTGTTTTGAAATCATGATTAAGCTCTACGATTTTTCGTCTTATGCAGGGCAGAGGCTGAGAGCCTAAAAGTTTTTTACACCAGGTAACTTCTTCCTCTTTTTTGCATTTAACATCGATAAATTTATTTGAATCATACGCATCATAATCAGGCTCAAAATTTCTTAATCCAAACACCCTATCATATTGTTCTTTTGTATACAAAATCGGAAGAAATCTAGTTTCGTTTTCCCACCACCAACGCCTGTTATATATTACGTCAGAAAAATTGCAACACAATTGCGTAAAACAGTTTTTTAAACGAATTTCTCTATCGTTCATTTCATAAAGTTTGCAGACGCGCCTTATGAGGAATTTTAAATGAGCACGTTCTGTTTGATCAAAATGAATATTGGAGTCGGCAATTTCTTTGATGCGCCAAGAGAGATCATCCAAAGAGCACGCGCCTCCATAGCCGTTCACACTGACATAATTTTTCCCAAAGAAAGAAACATGGCCTTTTGTTTCTTGCATGATGGGACAAAGATCAGAAAATTTTTTTGCTGTTTGAATCAATGAATTTAATTTCATATTTTCTTTCCTAAAACCAGTTCTTAAACATAAAAGCTTAATAAAGTGATCACAAAATTAGTTAAAGCAGTACGTCATTCTTTCGATCCAAAAAAGTTCGAAAGAAGAGACATCCGATAATTATAACTGCTATAGTTGTAAAAGGATCCAATTTCTCATCATTTTTCTTCTGGTTTTCCGAAGAAGAAGCAGAGCTATTCGAAGTTGAAGTGCTATGAAACTCGTCAAAATCTCTCTGAACGTTTGGCGGACAAAAAGAATCAACGTTTCGTCTAGAATTATTGGTATTATTTGAGTGATAGGAATAAAGAGGAACTTCATCATCTTCTTCATATCCAAAAGGCTTCCACTCCATGCCAGGAGGAGCAGTATAGTCATGAGGAAAACTAATGCCACATCTATTTGAAGATGGAGGCGGTAATTTTATCCCTAGCAACAGCAACTTTTGGAGAGCCCAAGTAAGGCAGCTATCTCGAAGTGACTTTTTGTTAACTTTTGAACCTTCAAAATTCGAATTCATAGAATCTGCCGATTTAAAATGAATATTTTCTTCAAAATCATTTTCAAACGATTCTTGATCCTCAAATTCTTGCGATGTGTAAGCAGTCCAATTCTTTAAATAATCTGGCCTACCAAACAGGAAATATTTCAAATCTAGGGTTCCTTTCTTTTGTTCTGCAATTTCCCATTCCACTCGATCAATCAATCTCTGCATTTCTTCACGTCTGAGAAGCCATGTTTTACTTTTTTGTGACCATTCAATTTCATCAGGCTTGCGATTAGCATACCTTATTACAACATTGTGATTTCCATCCAAATTTAACTCTGCAAGTTCAGACTTGTATTTACCAGACAAATTAATATTTATTGGCTCATCATCTAAAGCGCTGCCTGGCGCCAATTTACCTTTACCGACTGATTCAATAACTAAAAATGCATGTCCATAATTGATTCCAAGAGCAGCACTTCTCCTAGAACATAAAGTAACAGCCCAGTGATGTTCATTAATCTTGATATTAGGATCAAATATGCTTGCTTGACGAGATTCTATTTTCTCTAAAATAACTTTGCCGTCATTATTCACCCTAACATGATAGTTTTTCATTGATGAAATCAACCGATCTGTCGTTAAATGCTTATCCTTCAAAGCCTTTTTCCATTCTCGTACATTCGTATTGTCAAAAATTAAAAGAAGAGAGTCGCCATTATTATTGCTTCTAAATAAATAGATTTCCTTGTCATTATCTACCCATTTTCTCAAAGGATATAGTCCACGACGCTCCACTTCCAGGTCATTAATAGTTTTTACAATCGCAGGTCTTTGCCCAGAAAGCATCTCATCAATCTCACAAATTCTTTCTTTATTGTTATGAATATGCATTGCTTTTTGATATTCACGATGAGCTCTCTTATGCCTTGCGATCTTCTGATTCAAAACTAAAGCTTCATTTGAAGTAGATCTCATTTGTTCTAGGCCGCTAACAAAATCTGTGCGGGAATATTTATGCTGGGATCCTGTTGTTCTATCTCTCTTGATAATTTCCATTCTGCGATGAATTCTTGCACCTTCATCACCAGAAGAATCCGGACTATCCATGTCGTCAATATCCATTCCGTTGATCTTAATATGGCTTAAATGGCGAGAGGTAAGTTTTGCTGAAGATTCGCTCTTGAATCATTCTAAAGCAATCTTGATAACTTAAACTTGAAGATATTGAAAATCCTAATATTTTAAATATTTAATTTCATAAGAAGAGTTTTTTCTATCGATTCCATTCAAATAGTCCATAATTCACGATGGGGACAAAAAATTATCTTCTTAAGTTGCTCCCTAATAAGGCCCAACTATTTTTCTCTAAATCCGCATCCTACAGGGATAGATGGCGACTATTATGTCGAACTGTTTTGATTCTTACAAGAATTTAAGAATCAGATAAGAATGAAAGTAATTTATTTACTAAGTCTGAAAAAAAATTACCACAGAGATAGAAACTGCAGAGAA
>CAJCIZ010000054.1 GCA_903970525.1 Myxococcales bacterium
TCTCGAGGCGCTTTTCCATGCGCTGTAAATCCTTTAGAAATAAAAAGTGGTATTTATAGCAGATTTTTGAACGATTATCTCTGGAAGAATAACGACAACCCCTAAGATTTTAGG
The DNA here is from genome assembly GCA_903970525.1 of Myxococcales bacterium. Classification (GTDB taxonomy): domain Bacteria; phylum Pseudomonadota; class Gammaproteobacteria; order DSM-16500; family DSM-16500; genus UBA5158. The sequence continues at coordinate 115 of CAJCIZ010000054.1, forward strand.
AGTTGTGTAGATACTAATGATGCTTTCAGCTGGCATGACAAGTTAGGGTATCACTTACCGATAAGAATAAAAATACCCGCTACCAATGCAATCACACCAAAGACTATAGGCGGAATAGCGAGGCCAGGTACTATAGTTGTAACGCCAACTAAAATAAGATAAATAGCGAGAAGAATAAATCCAATGTTACGCGTAAATGCAATTGCCATATTAAATTCCTTTTTAAAAAATGAAACACTTCAAAAGTACCGCTCCTAGAGCCTAATCAAATTTTCGACTGTCTCTATTCGAATTATCTTCTCTATTTTTCTCGTCGTCAATTTCTTCTTCATTTTCTTCACGAAACGCAGAAGTAGAGGGCGCATAGCTTCCCGTTCTATGTCTGGATTGCGAGGGATCTTCCCCGGATTTTTTTGGTGTACTAGAGCCTTCTTTTTCCTCTAATTCACCAATAATTTTATATGGGTTGTTTGCTTGCCAAATGCTGACTAAATTCTCAAATGCTTTTTTAGCCGCAGCGTTCGAGTCTAATTTTTTATCTTTAACCGCAAGCAATAATTTTTCACAGGCTGAATATATATCATAAATTTCTTTGCTGGATCTTGAGTTGAGAAATAGCTGACGCTTATCTGCTTTGTCACCAGGGCGTAGTAATTTTATTAATGATTCAAAGATAGGAATGCCTTTCATCAATTCTGGATCTGGCAAGTTATCAACAAGCGCGATCAAAGCACTTCTTTTTGCTTCGATTGTCGGTAGTTTTCCATAAGGAAAATGTTTAATAAATAATTTTATTAAATCTCCCGTGTCATTTTTACGCATGAAATGATCTTTCATTTCATCCGATTGCGAGACGAGTATTAATTTTTTGATGCAGTCTTCTAAGTTCACAGGATCTTGTTTAAATAAGGTGTTTAGTTCTTCCATGTCATTTTTTTTAAGTGCTTTTATACCCGAACTTTTGAAGAAACCCGATAGGGTGACGGTGTCAACTTCACCTTGTAGGGATAATCGCTCGATATTAAATTGGATTAATTGTTGCATCTCGGTCATCGGGTTATCGCAATCGTCGCTTTTTAACATTTCGATACTGAAATTGTGTTCTCTCTGAATTTGCTCTGCGCGTAACTCTTTATATTTCACCTCGTTTTTTGCGGCTAGTTGTAATAGAGGTTCTTTTTCTGCGTCGGGAGTTTTCTCAAAAGGAAAATATTTTAAGCATTGCGCTAATCCTGAAGCTGTTTGACCCGCGCCACTGTGGATCGCATCGACTAGTGATTTTAGACAGAAGGCATAATCTGGATTGGGATTTGAAAATATATTTTCCAAATTTTTCAATACGGCAATTTTATCTAGTTTAATTTTCTCGTCTTTAAAAATAGTCGCAGCTTTGCTTGTTTTGTCATGTAAAATGGTTGCTCGCAGACGCTCAATATCATTGGTAATTAATTGCTGAATTTTTATCATGCCTTCTAAGCTGGAGTTGTTTAAAATAGAGCGGCGTTGTAAATCAGCAAAATCCAATTCAAATTCACTGATTCGACGTTGTCTGTCTATTGAGAGCTCTATTTCTTTCCCTTCTTGTGAGAGTCGACCCGCTCGCATAAGCTTTTCGTGCTTTTCATTGGGATCAGCTTGTTCAAAAGGCAATAGCTCTATACAGTCTTGAAGTTTTCTCGCAGTTTCATCTTTTAGTTGACTCTTGTCATCAATAAATCGCATCAGTAAATTTTCATAAATAATTGCTTCATGTCCAAATTCTGCGCCAGATTGTATTTCTCTTACATGAATCTGTAATTTTTTTAAGAGCTCAATTTTCACATTTTTCTTTTCAGCGCTTTTTATGTGTGATTTATGCGTAATTTCATCTCGTTTAATTCGAATTTCAAGTCGTCTGATATCATTGCTAATGAGCTCATCAATTTTATCTAATGGTTTTTTATCTGAGTTATGTAATATTTTTTGACGTTCAATTTGTATGTTTTTTAATAATAAATCACAAACACGTTTTGCAATGTATTGTGGCGTGGGTCATAAACATTTTCAGGCGCGAAAACACCCGCTTCTTTTAAAAATTTCCAGACAGCAGTCGCACAATTTTTATTTGCTAGACTGTAGTCCTCAAACTTTAATTCACCGAATGTTTTAATAGCTTGTTTTAGCTTATCAGCGGAGCAGGGTGGCATTTCAAATGAAATACAATTGCTATCGTAGGTTCCGTAATCACTCATAAATGTGCCTGGATCTTCACGAACTAATCCTGTTCCTCCATGATAGGCTAAGTAACCTGTTCGTGAATTAATATCATCATGATAATCTTTCGGTGACCCATTCTCGATGATTTTAAAATCGCCTACGGCTAAATGCCCGAATGGATTGTTTGGACCCGTAGGATAATAATGAAAAACAAAAGACCCATATTGTTTTGGTGCTCGCTCGTGGCTCATGGCTTAACCCTTAAGTGAGTTTTACTACTTTATAGCGGATAGAAGAGAGCGATTCTGTTGAACGGCTTTACTTTTCTATTTATGGGAGTACAATCCAAATATTACGCTAATAATTTGGATTTAACTCCAATGATAGAATTCTTAAAGGAAAGTTACCAGAGGGTGATTAGTGAAGTACAAACAAGTACTTACCGTTATCTTTATCCGGAATTTACCATAAGCAATAGGCTGACTGGGTTAATTGGTCCTCGCGGTGTCGGAAAAACGACCCTCATGTTGCAGTATATTAAAAATCATCTCTATCAGAATAAAAAAACGTTCTATTTTTCCGCTGATCAGCTGTATTTCAATAGCAATTCATTGTTAGAACTAGTTGATAAGTTGTATCGCGAAGAGGGGATTGAAATATTTTTTATTGATGAAATTCATAAATATCAATTTGGGGAATGGTCGCAGGAATTAAAAAATATTTATGATTCTTTTCCATCGATAAAAGTTATTTTTTCAGGAAGCTCATCTTTAGATCTAATTAAAGGTAGTTATGATCTCTCAAGGCGCGCGAAATTATTTCACTTATATGGGATGTCATTTAGAGAATATTTGAATTTCAAAGCGAGTCTGAATATAGAAGCTGTGACGTTTGAGACATTAATGAAAAGCTATCAAAATTATGATGCACAGTGGTCGCTTATACCAAAAATAGCGGGGTATTTTAAGGAATATTTACGGCTAGGTTATTACCCTTTTTTATTTGAGACGGATGATCTAATTACTTATTATGAAAAAATTTCTCAGGTCATTACAAAGACTGTTTTTGAAGATATTTCACAATTTTATAATCTCAAAACAAATAATTTATCGCACCTTATTAAAATATTGAATTTTTTAGCGACTATTCCGCCAGGACAAATAAACATTCATAACCTAGCAAAAAATTTAAGCATTGATGATAAGACAACATTTAATTATTTAAATATGTTAAATGATACAGGGTTGGTTCGTTCTATCTTTCCTTATGAAGGGGGGAATCAATCTCTGCGAAAGCCGGATAAAATCCTTTTAAATAATACAACTTTGCTCACAACAATAAATCGTTCTTTAGGGCAGGTGATAGATCAAGGCACGACAAGAGAAATGTTTTTTATTCAATCGCTTGAAAATGCGGGCATTCCCATTTTTTATAGCAAAGAAGGTGACTATTGCACTAATAAGTTTGTTTTTGAGATAGGTGGGAAAAACAAAGCAAGAAAACAAATTAGACATTTGGGTGAGAATGCATTTTTAGTTAAAGATGATATATCATTATCAAAAAAGAATGAAATACCCCTATATTATTTTGGGTTCCTCTACTAAAATTAAAATTAGCCACGAGTTGTTAATCTTCATTTCTCTTAATATTACAATGCTTAATCCCTTGCTTCTCCAAATACCGTTGATGGTATTCTTCTGCGGGATAAAAAGTTTCTGCGGGAACAACTTGCGTCACGATAGGGGTTTTAAATTTTTTGGACAGGCGTAACTGTTCTAATGAATCTAATGCCGTGGCCTGTTGTGCAGGTGTGTGATAGAAAATCGCGGAGCGATATTGTGTGCCTATATCAGGGCCTTGTTTATTCAAAGTGGTCGGATCATGACTTTCCCAGAAAACATTTAATAATTTTTCAAAGGATACTTTTTTAGGATCGTATTCGACTTCTACCGCTTCCGCATGCCCGCTCTTGTCAGTGCAAACAATTTCGTAAGTTGGATTTTCAATGTTGCCGCCTGTGTAACCGACACGCGTAGAAACAACACCGTTTATTTCACGAAAAGCTGATTCAACACCCCAAAAACAGCCTGCTGCAAACGTCGCTTTTTCCATTGAGTGCTTATCCTTTAATGTTTTTTTGCTTGCGCTGTGCTGCCTACCGTAAAAATTTTCATAGAGTTTGTGCGTCCGTGTACGCCTATCAAATCGCCTTTGGTGATAATAACCAAGTCGCCTTCTTTGATGATTTGACGTTTTTCTAATTCTGACACAGCTGTTTCATTTAACACGCGTCTATCAATATGGGTTGCGTCGAATGGGATAGGATATACACCGCGATATAATGCCATGCGTCTTTGTGTAGACACATGACGGCTTAAACCATAAATCGGAATGCTAGAGCGTACGCAGGACATCCAGAGCGGTGTGGTGCCAGATTCTGTTAAAGCAATAATCGCTTTGATATCTAAATGGTTCGCTGTGTACATGGTCGCCATAGCAATCGCTTCGTCGACAAATTTGAAAGGATAATCATCTAATTGTCGTATCGCTTTTTTACTCAAATGTTTTTCCGCACTTAAACAAATGCGATCCATTGCGCTGACCGCTTTGTCAGGATATTTCCCAACGGCTGTTTCACCCGATAACATCACAGCATCCGTGCCATCTAATACAGCATTGGCAACGTCGGAGACTTCTGCGCGTGTTGGGATAGTGTTGTATGTCATGGACTCTAACATTTGAGTTGCGGTGATAGCGGGTTTATTTAATTTCTTCGCTAAATGAATAATGAGCTTTTGCACGGCAGGTAATTCTGCATCGCCTAGTTCCACGCCTAAGTCACCGCGTGCCACCATCACAGCATCCGATGTGCGAATGATTTCTTCGATATTTTCGACTGCTTCTGTGCGTTCGATTTTTGCGATAATGCCTGCAGAGCTGCCTGCGGCTTTTAACAATACGCGTGCTTCTTTGATATCATCGGCATTACGTGGGAAAGAAACAGCAATATAATC
>CAJCIZ010000055.1 GCA_903970525.1 Myxococcales bacterium
CTTTTTCGCGCGGAGCCTGCGAGCACGAAAAAAATTTTTCCAGTGACGGGACCCCAGTCATTTACATTTTTGTGATATTATTAAATAACACCCCCTCAAGGACAGATTAATGGCTAACTCAAGCATGGACAGCAACTCTGGCTCTATTTGCGGTAGCAGGCTTTTTATTTGTATCCTTGGCCTATTATTTATTTTTTATACCATTTTGTTACGCAATGAGCCGTCATTTATGGCGGCTAGATTGATGCAGCAATTTCACCTCTCTCTGGAAGATATGAATGACTTAACAGTGAAATACCAGTTTTCACTGATATTAACTTATTTGTTCGCAGGATTTATCGTCGATTACGTAGGCGCTCGTACCATATTAATTGTCGCGACTCTGCTGGCAACCACGGGGCATTATCTTTTTAGCACTGCAACAAGCGTTCATCAAATTCTCGATGGCAGAATACTCATTGGGTATGCACATCCATTTATTTTTTTAGGTGCACTGACACTGGGAACACAATGGCTACCTAAAAAACATTTCGCCCTTTATTCCGGATTTTTATTTGCGGTCTTACTCTTAACACCCCAGATGAGCAAACCCTTTGTGATTTATTTCATGGATCATTTTGGCTGGCGCACAACGTGTCATATGGTCACCGTTTTTGGCGCAATCATTTGTATGGCCTTATTACTCAGTTTTCGTGCTAAACCTTTCTTGATGACCTCTGCGACTCGCCTTTTATCTTTACTCACACATCCTAGCCTTTGGATAATCAGTATTGTTTCCTGTCTGGGCTGGATGTTGAATACATTTCTCTTGAATTGGGGAAGTCTTTATTTATATAAAGCGCACACCTTTCTGCCCAATATCGCAGTGAGCACTGTCTCACAAGCTTTCTTATTTTTTTCATTAGGTGCGATTGCCATGGGCTTTATCGCCAACTTGTTACAAAAAATTCGTCTTCTCTTAGTCTTAGGTTATTGGGTTTCAGCTGCCGCATTTTGCATCGTATTATTTCAAACGCCTCTTTCGATTGTGGCGACTGCAAATTTAATATTTCTCAGTGCGTTTGCTGCGAGTGCCGCTATTCTTTGTTATATGAAAGCTTATGATATTTGCACGCCTGGCAGTGCAGGTTTTACATTTGGACTCATTGCTTTTATTACCACAGGCGGAAATACATTGTTTGCTATGTTGTTTAGCATGATAATAGAGCCTATTGCCAGCGCTAAGCCACCCCTGAACCCTGATGAATGGACATCGCCCTTGATGGTGCTGCCTATAGTCCTCGTCATAGGTGGGATACTTACATTATTCCTGCGTAAATCCGCTGCCGTAAAATAGTACAAAAATAGCAAGAAAACTTGCTTTACACCCCCAAAACTCGTATCTTTTTGGGACTCTGAGATCAACCACAGGTATTATTACAATGAAAAAAAGCTTGTTCGCGCTCATTCTTCTTTTTGCTATAGAAAGCAATGCAGTCGCTGGCACTGATTTAATGCAAGTTTATAACCAAGCTTTGACAAGTGATCCCACGTATCAACAAGCAATTGCTCAAAGTTTGGCCACAGGGGAAGGCGTGCCTATCAACTTATCGCCTTTACTACCTCAGGCATCCATTTCAGGCGGTCCTTCGTTGAATAAAATACACACGACTGGCGAAGGTTCAGCAACTTCCAAGGGCTACTCATTTACCCTAAATTTGACCCAAACTGTTTTTAATTATGCGCAATGGAAAGCTTTGTCCGGCGCAAGAGCGACTGCCAAGCAAGCGGATGCCACCTTGTTCGCCGCAGCACAAAGTCTGATGATACGGGTTGCAGAAGCTTATTTCACCGTCTTAAAAGATGAAGACAACTTACTTTATAACCAAGCAAACAAAGAAGCTTTTGCAAAACAATTAGATCAGATCAAACAGCAATACAATGTTGGCTTAAAAACAATTACCGATGTCTATACTGCACAGGCTTCTTATGACACCGCTTCTGCGGGATATATTGCAGCAGAAACCTTGCTAGCTGATGATAAAGAAAATCTTCGCGCGATTACCGGTATACTCTATCCTACACTTGCGCCACTCAGTGAGAGTTTCCCATTAATTTCGCCCCAACCTGCTGACATGGAATCTTGGGTACAGTCTGCTGAATTGCAAAACTGGTCAATCAGATCAGCGCAATTTGCCAATTTAGCCGCTTTAGAAAATGTGAAGCAACAAAATGCCGGGCACTTCCCTACACTGAGTCTACAAGGCAGTTACAATGTCAGTTATAACAGCAACACAGCGGACCTTGCCGCAGTGTCAGCTGGCACTGGTGCAACCAACCCCTCTACCACTACCGCTTCCACTTTTGCGCCTGTCGCTGCACATACACAGGATGCAGCGATTGCTTTAAACTTGGGTGTGCCAATTTTTCAAGGCGGATTAGTTGTCGCATCAACCAATCAAGCTAAATTCAATTATCAAGCCTCATCGCAACAACTAGAACAAACGGTGCGATCCACTGTTAATACAACCCGACAAAGTTATCTGGGCATTATTTCAGGCATCAGACAAATCCAAGCAGACAAGGAAGCTATCAAATCCACTATTAGTTCATTGGAAGGATTACAAGAAGGTTATAAAGTAGGGACACAAACGCTGGTGGACGTTTTAAATCAACAACAAAAAGTATTTCAAGCGCAAACAAGTTATGCGACTGACCGATATGCGTATGTCGATAATCTTCTATTGTTAAAACAAGCGGCAGGCACATTGAGTCAAGCGGATTTGGAAGCAGTGAATGCATGGTTATTAGATGATAGATATGCAGATGATGTGCATGCGCCGATGTTAGAGACACCGGTGACTAGCGTGAGAAAAATTAAGACGCATCACCTCACTAAAAAACATCGAGAAACTGTTGCTCTACTAAAACCCACACTGAATCGTGCTTTGATTCGGAATGAGCTTTTAAATTAAGATCTTCCAAAAATAATTGGCCTAGGCTTCACTTCAAAATCACTACAGTCATCCGGACGATCTGCTTCTGTCGCGCAAACATATTGTGTCTCGCCCACTTTCTTAAAATTAGGATTGGTCGGTGCAGAATAACCAATACTACTGCGTACATTTAAAATCACTGGAATATCATCCGTCTCAATTTGATACGCACAGGTTGCATAAAAAAATCCGGATCTATCTACCGTTAATAACACAGCCATTGGGCCAGACGATTGGATAGTGGTTGCTTTGACATTATCTAAGACGGGACTGCGCTCTACATACCATCCTTTTGCCTCATATCCAGGATCCATATACCAGGGTTGTGGCAAATTAGGGGGTGCAACATAACTGTGTTGAAAAGTTAAACCTGTAACCACTTTAGGGCAAATCATCGCTTGTGCACCAGTCGTCAAACAACTTGCAAGCAACACAGAAAAACATTTAATCTTCATCGCTTTTTCATCCATTATAAATATAAACTTTTCCATCTGGCAGAATTTGAATTCTAGCGCACGCATTAGCATAGCGCAAAATTTCTAACAAATCTTTTTTGGCAAAAGCGATGCAACCTGCCGTGGGCGTATATCCTTTGCGCGCAACATGCAAAAATATCGCACTGCCTTTCCTTTTGATTGGTGGAGCATCGTTATAACCCACCACGACAACCACGTCATAAACAAAATCATTTTGCCATAAATTTTCATGATGTACGGCAGAGGGTAGTACGATTTGTTGATTGTAAAATGCTGAGCGCTCATCATCACACCAACCCATTGTAGGTTGCGTCGCAACACTAGGAATCTGCGTTTGTAATTCATTCGGAGCCAAACGATCAGAACGATAAAACACTTTGCGCAAAGGGAAATCGCCTACCGGTGTTCCGCCATCCCCTTCTGTTTTATTGGGCGTCACGCCACTTCTGCCTATCGCACAAGCATAAGCCCTACCATTCACATACGCCTCACAAAACTGTTTTTTATGATGCTGCATGATAAACACGCTAGCGGTTGCTACGATCAGAAAAATTGAACTCAAGATTTTGTGTCCATACCACATCATGAATTATTTTTCCTGCGTGAGCGTCTGGTATTTTTGTAATAATTGTTCGCGTGTTTCAAGATGGTCAGGATTCAAGGGGATACAATCAACAGGACAAATCGCGACACATTGTGGCTCATTAAAATGTCCGACACACTCCGTGCAAAGGGATGGATTGATTTCAAAAATCATTTCGCCTTGATAAATCGCTTTGTTAGGACAAACCGGTTCACAGACGTCACAATTAATACATTCATCAGTAATCATTAATGCCATACAACTTATCCACGCATTTTTTTATGCAATTCTTTATAAACCAACTCGGGGACAAACGCTTTCACTTCTCCGCCCAATGAAGCAATTTCACGCACTAAGCGCGATGAAATATAGCTGTAATGTTCTGAGGGCATCAAAAAAATACTTTCAATATCGGGCGACAAATTTCGATTCATGCTCGCTAATTGAAATTCATAATCAAAATCAGATACCGCACGCAGCCCCCGCAAAATAATATTGGCACCTTGTTGGCTGGCGAAATCGGTGAGCAGCGAGGAAAAGCCTTTCACTTCTACGTTGGAATATTTCGCTAATACTTGACTGGCCAAAGACACGCGCTCCGTTAAAGTAAACAGCGGATTTTTGGTGGCATTCTCAGCCACGCCCACAATAATACGATCAAAAAGCCGTGAGGCGCGGTCGATCAAATCCGTATGCCCTAAGGTAATAGGGTCAAACGTACCCGGATAAATTGCGAGGTTTTTCATCTAACCACCTGATTATTCAATAAGTTAATCGATTAAAATTGGCGAATTTTTCGGCCAATAAGATAGGGTGAACGCCTATTATAAGCTATAATTAAGAAAAAAACTTATAGTACGCGGAGTAAAAGATAACCCATGCTAGACCTGAAAACCGTCCGTAATAGTAACGGAGAAATTGCCTATATTGAAACACCTTTAATGGGCAACGATCTCCTTGGCACGCCTAAATTAAATAAAGGCTGTGCTTTCACGCGCGAAGAACGTGACATGTTTCATCTCGTGGGCTTACTACCCCATCAAATCGAAACCATAGAACAACAAGTTGCGCGTATGCATGCACAGTTTCATGAACACAAAACCAATATCGGCAAAAATATTTATCTCAATGTTTTGCATGATTACAATGAAACTTTGTTTTATAAATTAGTGAGCCAGCATTTAGAAGAAATGCTTCCTATCATTTACACCCCAACCATCGGTGAAGCTGTTGAACGCTTTAGCTTAGAGCATCGCAAAACACGTGGTTACTACATCAGCTATCCTGATCGCGATCAAATTGAAAAAATTTTAGAAAACCGTTTGCCTTCTGAAGTCGATGTGATTGTAGTCACCGATGGCGAAGCTATTTTAGGCATAGGCGATCAAGGGATTGGTGGTATTAATATTTCCAGCGCAAAATTAATGGTTTATACACTTTGCGGTGGCATTAATCCACATCGCGTGATGCCTATACAACTTGACGTCGGAACGAATAATCAACAGTTGTTAGCAGATCCTATGTATTTAGGATGGCGCCATGAACGCATGAGCGGACAAGCGTATGATGATTTTATTGATACGTTTGTGCAAGCGGTCAAGAAAAAATTACCGAATGCTTTTTTACATTGGGAAGATATTGGGCGCGATAATTCTCGCAATATTTTATCGCGTTATCGAAATGAACTGTGTACGTTTAATGATGATATGCAAGGAACTGGTGTTGTTACACTCTCCTGTATTTTAGCAGGCGCAGAAGCGAGCGGCATTCCTTTGCCTGAACATCGCGTTGTGATTCTAGGCGCTGGTACGGCAGGCGTAGGGATTGCAGATCAGATCTGTGATGCGATGCAACGTCATGGCTTATCGGCAGAACAAGCGCGTTCACGTATTTGGTTATTAGATAGAACTGGATTACTAACTGAAAGCAGTGAATTACTACATTTTCAGAAGCCTTATGCTAAATCTTCGCAAGACATTAACAACTGGTCTTTACGCGACAGTCATCAGATTGAACTGTATGAAGTTGTTCGACATGTCAAACCGACTATTTTAATTGGTTGCTCAACAGCGGCAGGTGCTTTTTCAGAAGAAATTGTTAAGACGATGGCAGCGCATGTCAAACATCCGTTAATTTTTCCTTTATCTAATCCGACAGAAAAAGCAGAAGCGACGCCAGAAGATTTATTAGTTTGGACGAATGGCAATGCATTGATAGCAACAGGCAGTCCATTTGCCGATGCTTTGTTTCAAGATCGTCATATACGCATTGCGCAAAGCAATAATGCTTTTGCGTTTCCTGGAATTGGATTAGGTGCTATTGCTGTGCGTGCTAAGCATTTAAGTGATGATATGTTGTGGGAAGCAACACAAGCGCTGACACGTTGTTCGCCGATTATGTTAGATAAGTCTGCCCCGCTATTGCCTAAACTTTCTGAAGCAAAAGCTGTCTGTCAGCAGGTCGCGTTGGCGGTCGCGAAACAAGCGCGCAAGGAAGGGTTAGCACAGATTGATGACAAGATTGATGTGGAGACCGCGATCCGCAGAGTGATTTGGGAGCCTAAATATTATCCTTATCGAAAGATTTGATTCGTATCACACTTGCTAATTTCTCTAATCTCATTATTCTATGCCCATGACAATAACTCACTTAAATCATTTAACC
>CAJCIZ010000056.1 GCA_903970525.1 Myxococcales bacterium
TCTTCAAAAAAATAAATTAATCAAACTGAACTGCCGGTCCTTTCTCGCCGTATTGAATTAAATCTTCAAACATATTTTCTAATCGATAGCTTGGTGAATATCCTAACCAATCCTTTGTGTCAGAAATATCTTGCCAAGTCGGCTTGCTTGAGAGATCTAACCCATATTGCATCGCGACAGAATAATATTTGTCGTAGTATTTTTTGAACGTTGAGCCGGATCCTGCTTTATCCCACTGTTGAATATCGCTTTCTGTGTAATTGTGCGCGCCATCAATGGGTAAAACCAAGTGCTCATAGAGTGATTTTTGAGAGATCAAGTCTATGCCTTGTATAATAGCTTGCGCGACATCGTTGATATGTACCGCGCCTTTGCAAAACCACTTTGCCCATTCTGCGAATGATTGAAAATGTTCGCGATTCCAATGTGGAATGAATGCGCAAGGACGTAAAGTCAGTACGCTGAAATAGTGTGCGTCTATATAACGCTGAGCAATTTCTTCGCCTAGAATTTTAGACCAACCATAGACACCATTGTTGCTCTCTACGGCATCACTGGAGATAAAAATAATTTTTTTGACGTTAGCTTCTAAGGCTGCTTGGAAAACATTGAAAGTGCCAGTGACATTTAAATCCCAAAAGTCATAAACATTTTTATTTTTTCTTGATTCATGGTGACTGTTCCATGCGGCAATATGAACGATGCAGTCCACGCCTTGTAAATTTTTGGATAATTGTTCGCGATCTAAAACTGATCCTTTGATAAATTGACCTTGCGTGTCGCTGGGTTCACGTACGTCGTAGCGTAAAACAGTGTCGCCGCGTTTTTGTAATCGATGAGTCAGTACCGTGCCTAAATCACCACTGCCACCAGTGAGAAAAACTTTCATTCAGAAATCCTTATTTTTATTCTAAAGTGCGAGTGGATTCTAATGCAATTTAATTATAAGTGTTAATAATTTTTTAATTTTTTTGCGCATATAAATGAAAACGCCTACTTTCCAATCATTGCGATGGAAAATAGGCGTTGAAGAGGGTAGCAATTACTTTTGAATACCAAGCAGCTCTACTTTAAAAATGAGTGTTTCGTTAGGTCCAATGCTTGGGGGTGCACCTTGGTCGCCATAGGCAAGAGAAGCAGGGACATATAGTTCCCAAGTCGAGCCTACAGGCATTAATTTGAGTGCTTCGGTCCATCCTGGAATAACGCCAACAACAGGGAAGCTAGCAGGCTGGCCGCGTTTATAAGAGCTATCAAACTCTGTGCCATCCACTAATTTTCCGGCGTAATTAACAGTGACTGTGTCAGTCTCAGTTGGTTTTGGGCCATTGCCTTGCTTGATGATTTTATATTCTAAGCCGTCCGGCAAGGTGATCACACCCGGTTTGTTTTTATTGGCATCTAAGAATGCTTCGCCAGGCATTTTCTTAGTTGCGGTAGAAGAAGACTCGTCAGCATAAACAGTGCTTCCAACCATTAATCCAAGTGATAACAAAGTGATGGCTGATAATTTAATTGATAATCCATGTTTCATATTGGGCATCCTAACAAGTTGTTTAGTGAGTATTATTGGAACAATCGTGATTTTTACACAAAAAACTTAATTTTTAAACCAATTCTTGGCTATAATGCTCACTCAGAAATATCCAATAATGAAGAGGATGAGCATGGAAAACACGATTTCAGCGCAAACACCACCAGATGAAGATCCTGCGGCAAAAAAAGTAGCCTATGGCATTTACTTGCTGTATCTCTCTTCTATAGTGTTACCTATGCTGATTATTGTCGGCATTATCTTTGCGTATATTTTTGAAAATGATGCAAAGTCGATTTTAAAAAGTCACTATCAATATACGATTCGATCATTCTGGATGGGGATTATTTATTTCGGACTTTCTACCGCTTTAATTTCTGTTGCTGTTGGTTTTGTGTTAGTACCGCTTTGTGTGATTTGGTGGGTGATTCGCATGGGCAGAGGATTGAAATCTTTATTAAAGAATGAACCGATTGCTAATCCTAAGACTTGGTTGTTTTAATCAAGACTCGCATCATATTATATATTCTCAAATGTCTTTAAAAGAACAATTAATAGCAATATCTTCTTTTAACTGCTCTAATAAGATCAATTAAAAGAAGTGGTATTGAGATTTTTGTAGTGATTTGCTATAATCATCTTAATTAAGACAATTATCGTGTTTCTATCCAATTAATTGATCTAAAAGAGACATTTATGCAAATAATATCAACACCGCAAGAGCTGGAAATGATGCTAGGAGAAAACATCAAAGCGCTACGTCTACAGAAAAACCTGAGTCGACAAGCGCTCTGTGAACAAGCCGGTATCAGTGAGAGTGCATTACGACATCTTGAAGGCGGCCAAGGCGCAACATTAAAAACATTGGTCTGCATCCTGAAAGCCTTAGATCGCGAAAGCTGGCTACAAGGATTAGCGCCACAAGTCACAATTAATCCGTTATATCTGGTGAGAGAAAAACAAGTACGACAACGTGCAAGTAGAAGAAAACAATATGTCAAAAAAGAAAAAAAATAATCTCTACAAAAGCGTACAACAAGTCCAAGTCTTTCTTTGGGGAAAATTTGTGGGTGCTGTTGCCTTAGATCCACAATTGGGATACTACGTATTTGCGTACGATAAAACGTTTGGAAAAAGTGGTATTGAGATTTCACCTTTGCATATGCCTCTCAACGATACAGAAACACCTTATGTTTTTACGGATTTACCACTTGCAACTTACAAGCGATTGCCGGCGATGTTAGCGGATGTGTTACCTGATGATTTTGGAAATGCATTAATCGATCGTTATATGGCTGAAAAAGGTATTTCTCCTGCACACATAACGGCATTAGATCGCTTAGCCTATATGGGTAAGCGTGCAATGGGTGCGCTAGAATTCAAACCGGTGCACGGCCCCAGAACAGTCAAGCCAAGTATTTTAGAAATTAGCAGCCTTGTGACCGAAGCAAGAAAAATGCTGAAAGGAACTATTCAAAATGATTTTGATGCGGATGCTGCGTTAAGAAGTATTATTGAAGTGGGTACCTCTGCGGGTGGTGCGCGTGCTAAAGCTGTTATTGCTTGGAATCCTAAGACAAAAGAAATTTATTCAGGTCAAGTTGATACACCGACAGGCTTTGAGCATTGGTTGTTGAAATTTGATGGCATGGGTGCTGATATAGAGCTGGGATCTTCACAAGACTATGGTCGCATTGAGTACGCCTATTATTTAATGGCAAAGAAAGCAGGTATCAATATTTCAATATCGCGGTTATTAATTGAAAATGGTCGCGCACATTTTATGACTAAGCGATTTGATAGAGAAGAGAAAAATATTAAGCATCATATGCAAAGTTTATGTGCTTTAAATCATCTCGATTATAAGAAAAAATCTGCAAATAGTTACGAACAACTGTTTATGACAATTCATCAATTGGGTTTGGGTTACGAAGCTAAAATTGAGGCATTTCGACGCATGGTATTTAATGTCATGGCGCGTAATTGTGATGATCACACGAAAAATTTTTCTTTTTTATTACGACAAGATCAGGGATGGGAATTGGCGCCAGCCTATGATTTGACGTTTGCACATAATCCTAAAGGGGAATGGACAAATCAGCATTTGATGTCAGTGAATGGGAAGTTTAAAGATTTTGTGCTTGCAGATATGTTGTCAGTCGCAGATCGCTTTGGAGTGGGTGATGCGCCTGCTGTGATAGAAAAGATGAGAGCAGTCATTAAAACCTGGCGTTCATTTGCTGAGACTGCTGGCGTGCCAAAAAATGAAATTGATCGTATTGCTGGATTGCATGTGTTGTTGAAATGAGAGCGATCAGCTGAGATATTATTTATTCCTATTCCCTTTAAAATGATGTGCTGCATCAGCTTGAGGTGTCTGATAAGCTTTTCTCTGAGACCAGTGAGAATCTCGAGCAAACGCATTCTTATCGCCAGGCTTGTTGGTTTTAACAGCATAGCCAACATGTTGTACATCATCTGCTTTTTTCTTATCGCCGATTTTTTCTAAAAATTTAATATATTCTTTTTTATCATTATCTCGTCTAATTAACTGTGGAAGCTTTGATTTGATTTGTTTATATAGAGCATCAAATGCTTCTATTTTTTTATTTGGTTTTACAGAGCCATCTTTTAGGATGGTTTCTAATTTTTTTATTTCTGTATGCATTTTCATAGCGGCTTTTAAAGTTGGATTGACTAATAAGTCTTGCAAATAAATAGCTTTTTGCTCGGCGTCTCGCATGATATTTCTGACGAGGGTACTTTTATTTGCATACTCTTCACGAAATTTGCTTTCATTGACGATAGGTATGATGACACTTTTTTCTAGGTGTTTTAGGTAATTGTTGCAGGCTTCAGCATAATCATTCAATGTTCGTAATTCACGAACCATATGACGCGTGTCACGGTCTAGATGCACATCTCTCACAGCCTCTTTCAGCGCTGATAATTCTTTCAGTACGGCATTTAAATCTTTTTCATTGATACATCCAGCCAGGTCTACTTTGGCTAAACGACTATGTGGGTTTTGTTTGGCGTCGATAAATATTTTAAATAAGGCTTTGAGTTCATCTTGGTTAAAACTGTTATCGTTTAAATAGATTTTTTTGATGTGAGGGGCGTTCTGGGCAATGTTGGCGATGATATGAATAAACATTTCTCGATCATCATCTGTTAACTTTTTATTAATTCCGCTCAGATCTAATTTTCTAAGACGTGTCATGTTTTCAAGAGACGTTCCTTGCAGTTGATCTTCATGATAGAAATCTACGGCGGAAGAGAATCTTTCCAGGTCTTTCATGGTTTCTATCTTAAGTTTTGTCGAGCGATGAGAGCTTCTAGGGGAGGTGTCAGATGAACTACTTTGAGAAGATCTAGCACTTTCATCAGAAGATTCTATTTCAGTCACAACGTCTGGATCTGAATCAGTTGTGAGTTCAGTGTCAGTTGAAGCTTCTAGATCAACTTGAACTTCATCTTCATTGTGATAACGATAGTTGAAATTTTCTAATTTCGTATCTTCAATCTCTTCTTCTTCGGTGATGTATTCATATTTTAATGTAGCGACATCCTCTCTATCATGCACAACAGTATCATCGTCGTCCGAGTTTTTATTAAAGACAAGAAATTCCTGTGTGCTTTTCATGGTGGGAGGAGGTGCTTTTGAAATTGGGTTGTCTTTATTCTTGAGCGTTGCTTTCGATTCATCATTTCCACTCGTTGCATAATGAACGATAAATTCCTTCGTCTCATTTATGATGGGTGGAGATAGCTCTGTTGTTTGGTTATCACTATCCTTGTGAGCTGCTTTAGTCTGATTCTTGACTTTGCTCACCATAAATATACCTCTCGAAAGAGATGGTTACATTTTTAGTATAGCAAATGGGGTAGAAATGATGAGGTTAGGAATTAATCAGTATATTGAACTAGATAGAATAGATTTGTATCAATCAATAGGTTAGCTAAGCGTATCTTGACTCAAACGAATCTAGATCTAGAGTGTTGACTCAGTAGAAATACACTATTCAAAACATTCAAAAATATCACCCAGTTGTTTGCTATTCTCATCCCCGCTTTCGCGGGGATAAGCAACAGTGGATATCACTTGACTCTCATGCAGATGAATTACCATTCCTTTCAATAGACTAGCTTCAATCTTAAGCAAGTCATTCATAATGCCACTATACTGTCCTTATAAGAATAACTAGAGAGGTGATCTCATGAATAGGTTAATTGCCTGTTTTACGTTGTGCCTCATCTTTTTCTTTTCATCCGTACTCTATGCGGATGAGAATTATTATGGAGAGCAAAGTAGCGCATTCATGAATACGGACGATAATTTTGATGGTATGAATAATATCCAGAATGAGTCTACCAGTAGTGATGCATTCGCTGAGCCAGTTGAAGTGAACAAGTCGTATCATCAGCATTATTCATTCTCTTCTAAATCCGTTTCAACGCATGGAGAAGCTGTAGTGATAGTCAATCCGCACATACATCGATGGGCTGCGTATAACGCAGAAGGAAAGCGCTTGCGATCGGGTCTTGCCAGTGCGGGTTCATCCTGGTGTGAAGATTTAGGAAGACCTTGCCGAACGCGTACTGGTGTGTTTCGTGTCTATTCTTTAGGTGATTCAAGCTGTGTTTCAAAAAGATTTCCACTAGGAGAGGGTGGAGCGCCTATGCCCTATTGTATGTATTTTAACGGTGGACAAGGCATACATGGATCGCACGAGCTGGCAGAGGCTAATATCAGCCATGGTTGTGTGCGTGTTAGTGTGAGTGATGCAAGATGGCTGAGATTTCATTTTATGCATATCAACACGAAGGTAATTATTAAACCCTATTAGAAATGATAATGTCGCATCTTGCCTGGCGCCTGTTATATAATGCCAATCCAATAACCGTTGTTTGAACCCTTTAGAGTAAGCGATGAATACCGTATACCTATCACATCCTGATTTTGAAAAAGAACTATTGGATGAGCTGCAGGATATTTCTGCTGTGCAGGGCAATTTAGTTTTTTCATCAGTTGATAAAACGACTTCTTTTTTCGCATTGGATATTTGGCATGATGTGCAAATTGTCAAATTTAACTCGATTTCTGAAGCGGCAAAAATTCTAAGAGCAGAAAATAAATTTTGGTTGATGAATCCGATTGAAAATGTGCGTCGCGCGACTTTGATTGCAGCAGAGTTACGTAAATTACCTGTATTGCAGCATGAATTTCCTATTGTTGATACAATCCCGCTGATTGGATGTTTTAGTTTGTTAGACGCCAATACGTTAGTCTTTAGTAAGCACCGATGGAAAAAACCGCCATTAGGACTGTTTCATTTTATCGAAGATAAAAAAACCCCACCCAATCGTGCTTATTTAAAATTGTGGGAAGCATTATCTCTGCTTGAGAAGTATCCAGAAAAAAATCATGTTGTGATAGACTTAGGTGCTTCACCGGGTGGGTGGACTTATGTGATGCAATCATTGGGGTGTGTCGTGCATGCTTATGATAAGGCACCTTTAGATTCAAATATTGCAAAATTACCAAACGTTCATTTTCATCAGCAAAGCGCATTTTCTCTTGAGCCTGATGAATTTGAGCAAATTGATTGGTTGCTCAGCGATGTAGCCTGTTACCCAGAGCGTGCTTATGAGCTAGTGACTAAATGGATTGATTCTAATAAAGCAAAACGCATTATTTTTACGATTAAATTACAAGGCGAAACAGATTTTGAAATATTAGAAAAATTTGCAGCGATACCGAATAGCTTTGTTGCACATCTTTTTTATAACAAGCATGAGGTTACATTTTTTTATATGTCACCCTAATCTAAAATTATTGCAGGGTATAGCTGCATGAGACAATACTATTTTTATTTTTTCATACTTGAGATGTTATTTAAATCATTAATAATGTCACTTTTATTAGTATAGACAATAGTGGGGATATTTGTTTTATTTCCATTTTTATCGAGAATAAGTATAGCCGGTGGCGCTATTACACCAAATGCTTTTGCTAGCTGAATACTTTCAGGATCATTATTTGTTAAATTAACTCGCACAAGAATAAAGTTATTAATTAAGCTTCGTGTGTCAGAACTTTCGATAATCTCTCTTTCGAAAGCTTTGCAAGTGTTACACCAATCCGTATAAAATACCAATAATGTAGGTTTTTGATTTTTTTAGCATAGGCAATTACTTGTTTTATGTCATTCTTATTTTTAACATTAAATTCTTGTTTGAAGATTTACATCTTTCATCAGCTTGTGTAAGGTGTCACTTTAATCCTTTTTAAAGGTTCTTGTACGGATGCTAGAGCTCATTGACCGTCCTCTTAAATTTATTCTGGGATCAATTCTTTTATGTTTTTGCCAAGTCGTATTGGCAGAAGTGACGGACCCCTGTGAAAAAAACATTCTTGCCGTTTTTAGACGACCCACGGTAATTTCTAGTGCATGTACAACGCCTCTAGGTAAATACACTTTCGAAGGTGGTTTGCAATATAACGAATATCTGCACGAGTCATATGGATTACAGTTACCTCAAGCTAAAGTCAGAATTGGTTTGCCAGGTCGTAATGAAGTGACTGTCATTTTTCCGAATGAGAATACAAGTAATCAAACTGCGTCAGGACTTTCTGCATCGCAATTTTCTGTTAAACATAATATTTTCTACAATGATCATTGGAACACAGCAATTAGAGGTGTTTTTATACCGGCATCTGGAAGTAAAATCTATGGAACCGCTCATAACGGCTATACACTCAATGGTATTATAGCCTATAGAATCCATTCGTTTAATTTATCAGGTATGTTGGGATATTCTTCTTATGTGACTTCTGCTGCAAATGGCGGTAAACGCTATAATACAGTGAGTCCCGATGTTTCGCTAAGTTGGCAAGCAAATGAAGTGTTGCAATTGTATGCTGAAATTTATGGTCAATTAAATACAGCGCCCAATAAAGGGCCGGGATATAATACAGATGCAGGATTTTTATTTTTATTAACAAAGAATCTTGCTGCAGATATTGAAATGGGTCACAGATTATCAGGTAGTCTAAATAACACTAAGGTTTATTATGGTGCGGGGCTTAGTGTGTTGTTTTAGGTTGGGCTTCTTGTTGAATTTAACGTGAGAGTTTGGGTGTAGAAGAGTGAACTTGTTGTACGTCTGCTTCTTTTTGGGCTTCTTTTTGTGTCATCATACCACGTTCTGCGGGTGTTGAGATATTAATGGTACCTGCAGTTTTCATGGCTTTTTGTAACTGGGCTGTTGTATCTTGTATCTCGGACGATTGTTCAGCCATCCTTTTAAGACCATCAGCGAATATCTTGATTCCAATCATAGCGCCTCCAACGGGCGTTACAAAAGGCGAGGCAAGTACGCCTAATGCAATACTTGCGGCAAGTAGTAAGACACATTTAAATGCTTTCCAGCCTTTTGATGAAGGAGCGGTTTCATTTAATGTTTTGGCTTCTTCAGCTAACGCCATGGTAGCAACTGTATTAGTAGGATTTTTTGCATAATGATTAATTTTATCAAGACAACCTGAAAACTGTTGCACATGCCTAACATTAGAGCTATCAGAGAAATCGGCTGTTCTTAATAATTCAGCAGTGTGTGACTTACTTGCAGTTAACATAAATTTCAAATTACCATTTAGTTTTGTACATTCATCCTCAGATCGAATGGTAAGAATTTTTTTTCTTGTTTCATCAGAGTTTATCGTTGCTTGTGTTTTTACAATATTATCTAACATCCTCATGTAATTACCGACATCTTTAAATAATTGCTTGGCGTTCTGATAAAATGTATCTTCATTCTGCCCTATCTCTTGCAGCCTAGTCGAAACACTACCTTTGAAGGCATTAATGACAGAATGATTTTCCCGATTGATGACTTGTTGCCAATTGGTCTTAGCAAGCAAAGCATCAACTTGTTGTTGATAATCTTGGATATTCTTTTCTATGGCTTTATCCATATCATCACCTTTGAGAAAGAGGTCTTTCTAATAAGTGTAGACTATATTTGAGAGTCTGGTGATGACTGATATTACATTGATTGCACTACAGATTATTAGATCCGCTTTTGGTGAGAGAGGTTCGATTGGCTCATATCTGTATTATCATTTGATGCTGATGTGCGTGTGACGGATTGAGTCATAGGAGGAAGAACAATTCTACCGTGTGAATCAATTTTCACTTCATTTTCATCGCCATGTTTGGTATTAGCTCGAATTAATTCTTGGATAGATAGCTGTTTTGCTAGATCCACTAATTTAGCTTCTTGCTCTCTAACGGATTGAGCTAAAGCGAGTTCTAAATTTTCCTGATTTGATCTTGCTGCCTTTTTTTGTCTTAATCTTGCTTCGGGATCCTTTTTCCATAACGTATTTAATATAGATAAATCATTAGAAGGGATATTCGCTTGTTTGGCAGCTTCTTTAGCTTTTTGATATTTTTGCATAAATCTCGAAAGCACTTCATCATCATCCTCAGAGTCATCAGTGTCACTATCAAGATGCTCAAAATCAGCAATATCACTATTAATCTTCTGAGATTCTATCCCAACAATCTTCTCTTTTATTTTACTGAAGAAAGTTTTTAATTTGTTAAGTGAGGAATTAGGTGTTTTGGCTTGTTTGCTAGCTTTGTTGTCTTCATCCATTGTGCGCTGAATGACTGCAGTAATTTTAGCGATTAAGGGAGTGTGAACAGTCTCATTGATGGTTAAGGAAAGCTTTGACTTAGGATTATTTTTATCAATCGTGTCATTCAGCGTACTTTTTATCAGTAGCCAACTGCAATGCGGTCACAAGTAGCCGATGAACTTGTCTCGGGTTACCTTTCGATGCCATGCGCAATATCTCAATTGCAGAATCAGACAATATCGTGCTGGTGCAACCTGCTTGCGATAAACCATAAAGCAAGAACTCCCTGAACGCATCCGGATCGTTAATTGGCTG
>CAJCIZ010000057.1 GCA_903970525.1 Myxococcales bacterium
AAACACCGACCGGTCAACCGTCGACTGCTGATGCCGTGTTACAAGAACTTGCTTTAGATTATCCTTTTCCACAATTGATTATTGAGTATCGTTCGTTAAACAAACTCATCACAACTTACACAAAACGTTTACCCGAACAGATTAACGCTAAAACAGGGCGTATTCATACTTCTTATAATCAAACCGTTGCGGCAACTGGTCGTTTATCTTCTTCAGATCCTAATTTACAAAATATCCCTGTGCGCACAGAAGAAGGGCGTCGCATTCGACAAGCTTTTGTCGCACCGCCTGGTTTTAAAATTATTAGTGCGGATTACTCGCAAATTGAATTACGTATCATGGCACATATTTCCAGTGATCCTGCTTTGTTGAATGCTTTTGAAAATAATATTGATGTTCACCAAGCAACAGCCGCTGAAGTATTAGGTGTTCCACTGAAAGACGTCACGTCCGAACAAAGACGCAGTGCAAAAGCAATTAATTTCGGCTTAATTTATGGTATGTCAGCATTTGGCTTAGCGCGCCAGTTAGGCATAGATAGACAATCCGCACAAGACTATATCGAACGCTATTTTGCGCGGTACCCTAAAGTACATGCCTATATGGAAAATACGCGTCTTTTTGCGCACACCCAACAATTTGTGGAAACCTTATTCGGGCGTCGCTTGTATTTGCCTGATATTAACTCCAGCCAAGTCATGCGCCAAAAAGCCGCAGAACGCACAGCGATTAATGCACCGTTACAAGGCACCGCGGCAGATATTATTAAGCGCGCTATGATTCAAATGGATCACTGGCTACAAGAAAACAAAACCAGCGCCAAAATGATTATGCAAGTACATGACGAATTGGTTTTTGAAGTAGCTGAAGCAGAGGTAGCAAGTCTCACGGAAAGCATACGCCATCACATGATGGGAGCAGCGGAATTGAAAGTGCCGCTGGTGGTGTCGATTGGGTCGGGTGATAACTGGGATGCGGCGTCGTCGCATTGAGTAGCTATGTCATGACAGCATGCTTTAGAGATCTTTGTCATACCAGCATGCTTTACATCTTTGTCATACCAGCATGCTCTTAGCTGGCATCCATCGTTCCGTTAAACAAGCATCGCCCGAGCACACCAACAGCTGGATGCCAGCTAAAAGCACGCTGGCATGACAGCTCTCACTATTCTTAATCCAATATTTTTGATACCATGTTCTAATCATGGTCAGCACATCGATAAGGAATATCGCCATATGCCTTACGTCCCCGCAAAACAGCCTGAATCTACCAGTCGGATTTTATCCAGAAGCTTAGAACTTTATCGACGGACGTTCTTTCATGTTTTTCCACTGGCATTAATTTTAGCGATCATCGCATTTATTCCGCGACTCATTACCTTGATGTCAGGACAAGATCTTCTGACAACATTACCAAACCTAAGTCTCCATAAAATTTGGTTATTTTTGCTGGATGTTGTTTGTCTGATTATCATGCTAGCGATTTTATGGTGTATGCAAAGCTTAACCTCAGGCACTAAAGAAACTTTTAAAATTGATTTTCAAGTCGCTCTGAAAAAATTCCCATTGATTATTGTGGCTGCGATTATACAGTCGCTCATATTTATGAGCATCATGCTCGTCACTTATGGCTTTTATATTATCTTGTTGCAGTACCATTTATTATTTCAGACGAATATTTATGCTGTTTTCCTGCTCTCTTTACCTATGACGATTGCGTGGATATTGTATCTTTACGCTTTTTACCTGTTTTACTTTTATTTACCGCTTATTCTGACAGAAAATGCTGGAATTATTTCATCTCTTGTACGCAGTGCAAAACTGGTATGGGGCAATTGGTGGCGAACTTTTAGAGCCCAAGTCACACCTTGGATAAGCTATCTCATCGTTCTGATACTCGTGAAATATATCGGACATGTGAATCTCCATATTTATTTCATTAAAGTTAATACGCTATCGCTCTCAGCAACCGCACTGCATATCTTTATCTTTGCCTTGTTTTTGCCCTGGTTTGCCTCAACCCTGCTGGTTCAATTACGGGATTTAGAGTTACGAAAAAAGCCGAAACCTGCAAAAAAAGTTGCCGCTAAGAAACCTACACCTTAAGAGGAAAACTCGCATCTTAAGGTGTAATAAGGTTATAATCTCCGCCCATGAAAAGTTCTCCAGAAACACTGCTAGGGTTTGATTTTGGCATGAAACGCATAGGCGTTGCTGTCGGTCAAACTGTGACAAAAACGGCACGGCCTTTAGGTGTTGTGAGAGCCACAGAAGGCGCACCGCAGTGGGATGTGCTTGCTAAGCTAATTGATACTTGGAAACCGGATGCTTTAGTCGTCGGTATTCCTCTCAACATGGATGGAACAGAACAACGGTTAACTTTCGCCGCAAAACAATTTGCAAATTTGTTAGAAGAGCGTTTTCAACTCCCTGTGCATGGTATGGATGAACGCTTAACGTCGGTGGAAGCAAAAGATAGAACATTTAATGAAGGCGGCTACAAAGCCTTACAAAATACACAGATTGACAGTGTTGCAGCACAATTAATTTTACAAAATTGGCTGGATCAAAATTAAAATTGGCCCTTAAAGGTAAAAAAAACATGACGCTACCCTCATTTCGCAAAACTTATTTATTTGGCTTTCTTGTCATTGCCTGTTTACTCAGTCTTGCTTGGTATTTACAAACTCATGATGGCATAGAACCCTGTCCTTTATGCATTTTGCAACGCGTTGCACTTGCAATTCTTGGCGTTTTCTTTTTCTTAGGCGCATTAATCCCGTTTAAAAAATGTGGGCGTTTCTTCATTAGTTTGTTTGCGATCATTTTTGCATTGCTAGGGACACTTATAGCAGGCCGACAAGTTTGGTTACAACATTTGCCAGCGAGTCAAAACAGTGATTGTGGCGCAAGTTTAGAATACATGCTGCATGTTTTGCCGGTACACACTGTGCTAGAAAAAGTTTTAACTGGTAGCGCGGAATGTTCGCGTATCGATTGGCAATTTCTCAATTTAAGTTTAGCCGAATGGTCTTTTATCTGTTTTATTGGCTTGCTGATGCTCTCTATCTTGCCGAAAAGAACCAGCAAACAAAAGTAATTAATTTGTATTGCTCGTCCATCCTGTGATTGAAAGAGCGGTACTACTCGTTGTCGGTGTTGAGTAAGTTGTTGAATTCGTTGGAACACAGTAGATAGCCCAGTTAATAGCTGCAGTGGCTGAAGTCGCACTATAAGCTACACTTCCCATATTCACTTGCAAATTATAATAAATATTGTAGCCGCTACTGCTCCAAGTGGGAGTATTTGTATAACTGCTAGGACTAGAGCTTGCATTGACCTGTGACAGAACAATGTTATTAATCGCATCGTTACCAGCGCCGCTAGTACCATCTCCACCCAGGCTGGCAAGCGAAATAACAGATTGTGGGTTAGTCCCTGTCACACATTTTTTACCGGAGGTAGGAACAGCAAGTATAGTCCCTACATAAGATCCTGAGCCTACAGTCAGTGTTACAACATTGGTGCCAGATGCAAAAACATATCCGTTGACCAGCGGTGCTGAATTTTTCGCTATTTGACCATATGTGCTATCTGCTCCCACTGAGTCGAGACCTGAGATCGCTGTGTGTGCAAGTGTTGGAGTTGCGGAACAGTTACTGCCTTTCATATAGAAACCAGAGGAAGGACAAATACAACTTGTCTGGCCGGTAGGTAATGTCATATTGGTAGGGCAAACACAACCCGTACCGCTCACTATCTGATTACCTGGGCACATACAAGCATTATTCGCACCGTTAACGATCTGAGGTGAAGTACAATTATAAATACAATGTGTATTGGTGCTATCGGGTGAGTAACCCGTTGGGCATGCGCATGCGACTGTGCTGGTATTTAACACAAACGGCGCTGTACAGGTCGGCGCGGTACATGTATATGTTTGAGTATCCGAGATCAAGCCTCCTTTGCCACAAGTAGAACAGGGGGCGGTAGATAATGTTTGATTACACAAAGTAACGCCATTTGTTGTAGAACACCCAGAAACTGTATTATTTGGTTGACAGCTTGGATTTGATGTTTGCGTACTAGAACAGCTATAACTCGTTGTAACACTGCATTGTGTTGGCGAAGATGCAACAGTCTTGCCCAAGTTTGAACAGGTAACTTCACAGCCGTACGCATTAATATTACAGGTGCTATAATCACCCCCTCGATTATACTGAATCAGAAAACCCCCATTAGTACAACCGCCAAGACCAAAAGCCATTTTGCTTATTAGCAAAAAGCTCAGTATGAAAAATGCAAAACCTAACATTAAACTTCGCATAAAGTTTCTAAAAAACCCTGAGAGTGAAGCTATGTTTAACTGATTTTTCATAAAAAATACTCTCAATATTTAATTCGTTGTACTCGTCCAACCTGTTATCGATAGTGGTGTCGAACTTGTCGTGGGTGTTGGATAACTTGCTGTAAACCCAGGGTCACAATAGATAACCCATGCAATCGCGACAGTGCTCGTTTTACTGCTGGTATACGCCACCGTACCCATATTCACTTCTAAATTGTAATAAATTGCATATCCATTGCTGCCAGATACCGTCACAGCAGTCGGTACATTGGTAAAAGCCGTTGGAGCACTACTCTTATTAACTTGAGACAGTGTCATGTTGGTGATCGCATCACTACTACCATCACTGCCTATATTAGAAAGTGACAATGTTGAGCGCGGACTGGTGCCAGTGACACATTGTTTGCCGGAAGTAGGAATAACTTGGATGGTACCTAAATAAGACCCACCGCTAGTCCCTGAACCCACTGTGACTGTTGCCACATTAGTCCCTGCCGCATAAACATATCCCGTCTCTTTGACTGCTGTATTCTTTTTAACTTGAGTCACTGCTGCATTCAGCCCCAACGCTGCTAAGCCTGATACAGTGGTATGTGCGGCGGCTGGTGGCGGAGGAGGCGGAGCTGCAATTGTGCAATACTCTATAGTACATGTTGAATAAGCATAGCTACCGCCACCAACGGCGTTCATACTCTCCTGCTGACATGTCTGACTCTTATCAGTGTTTGTCACGCAACTGGTAGCTGCCCAAACTTCATTTTCAGTAATTACTCCTCCTGACGTAGTAGAGACATTATTGCTAGCGGCAGCACAGGCGGGATAAGGTGGAGACTGCCACCCCGAAGTAACGAGGTTTATAGTATAACTGCAAGCAGCAGCATATGCCACGTTCATGCTCATCATCAGCATGACGAGTAGACTGAGTGTATAACCTATTTTTCGTAACATCGCTTTCATCAGACATTACCTACAATTATTTGTGCACTATAAAAACTCTCACAACCACGATCTTATTTTCAGTCTAATTTGTTGTACTACTCCAGCCCGTTATCGCAAGTGGCGTGCTCGTTTGCGTTGGCGCTGGATAACTTGCTGTAAATCCTGGTACACAGAAAATAGTCCATGCAATCGCCGCAGTGGCTTTTGTCCCCGCAGAATAAGCGACACTTCCCATGCCTAATACCATATTATAATAAATTTGATATCCAGCACCGCTTGTTACCGTAACGGGATGCGGCACATCAGTATAGCCAGTTGGGCTAGTCCCATTGTTCACTTGATAAAGTGTGATGTTATTGAAGGCATCACTATTGCTGTCAGCCTCTACGCTAGAAAGTGATACAATGGATCGAGGATTCGTTCCTGTTTCGCATTGTTTTCCAGACGATGGGATAACTTGAATGGTACCGAGATATTGTCCTGGGCCAACCGTCACAGAAACCACATTGATACCTGAATCATAAACATAACCGTGAATACCTGATGCAGCGCTTTGAGTTTGTTTATACATATTGTTGCCACTCAATCCTAATGCGCCTAAACCAGTTAAGGAGGTAGGTTGCACACAAGCATTACCTGTAGAATTGGTAACTAAAGGTGCGATGCAGGTACAAGAATTATTATATGCACTTGTACCCGCGGCTAATTTTGTTGAATCCGTCGTTGCCGTCATATTATTTGGGCACAGACATTGTGTTGCCAAACCATCCGTCGTAGCTGGATAGGCTGGTGATTCACAATTGATAAGACACATGATGCCTGTTGGATCTAAGCTATAGTTTGCATTGAGACAGCTACACGCTGTCCCTGTGCTATTGTCTATTGCATTAGGTGACACACAATTGATAGTACAACCATTCCCAGCAGAATTTAGCGTATAGTTTGTTGGACACTGGCAACCGCTGCCTAATTGCGTAGCAGGTGACAGACAGACCGTATTACAGCCCGTTCCTACGGAATTCAACGAGTACCCCGTGGGGCAAGAACAAGCAGCTGTACTGGTATTCAACGTCGCATTTCCCGTGCAGGTAGGTGCCGTACATGTCAACGTAGTACTTGCAGGCGAACATCCTTTAGCAGTGCAACCTGCTAGTTTCGATTGAGAACAGGTTGTAACGCCAGCCGTCGTACTACAACCTGAAAGCGCGCCTGCTGAATTGGTTTGAGCACCAGCCCCACTACTATACGCTGCTACACAACTCGGATAGGTCGTGATTGACCCAGAACATGAATAACTAGAATAATTACCACAAGATGCTGATACAGCATTAACCGTCTGTCCAGTACCACAGGGCCAAACACAAGTTATTTTATTTAAACCACAACTGCCTACCCAAGTATCAACCTCAACACCTGGACCATTACAGTAAGTTGCAAATGCAAGATTGCTTAACATCAAAAAACTTAAGCCCGCAAAAGCTAACGTCAGACTTCGACGCATATTTCTCATCCATGGATATCGCAATACTTTGATTAATAGGTCTTTCATCGAAGATGCTCTCATTAACCGCTCAGTTATCCCTAGCACTACTTTTAAGTATATAACAGAAAACAAGAACAGCAAGAAACTGGCATCAATTTTACCAGATTATATAAAATATATACGCTTTAAAATCATCATGTTATCTGCCTTATGATAAGCGAGAACCCATAAGCTCCCAAAAAGCACACTCCAACAGCAATTAAAGCGCGTGATAAAAATGAATGTTTAGGCAAAAAAAACTTTCGCCAAAAAGGCATTTTTTTGATGGGAAGCGCGCGACCGCTAAACCAATCCTTTCCATAAGAAATGAGTAATTCCTCACCCATTTGGATATCCCGTTTCGCCTTAAAAATTATCAGGCAATTTTCTTCGTCAAAAATATACCCCAGATTGGGTTCTTCAGAGTGATTATAAATACCACCAAAACCCATGAGCAGCGCACTTCTAACACCATCTGCAGCAAAGAGATAATCAATCAAAACCCTGTCTTGCGACTCTGTGAGAATAGCATGGCACTCTTCGACGATATCGCCTGCATGGATATCTGCTTCAGCAAAAACACCATAACCATGGATTAAGGACTTTTTGACTGACAGTTTGTTTTGAAACAGTTGTGTTTTCATTTAATAACTTAACAGAGACTAGAGTGATAAGATAATATATTCATTCTAATGAATAACAACAAGGATGCTGCCGTCATGGCGATAAAAAAAATCATGTCTCAACTCGCCCTGCTCTGCTTTTTTCTTCCCTCATTTGCATTCGCAGATATCGAAGCATCCAACCAACCTCAGCAAGTCATACAGATTCACACTAACTTCCGTTCGATTGAAGGCAAACCTTCTTGGCTGCTGATATTACGGGATGTCGACACAGGACAAGTGTTGCCCTATTTATACGACATCAAAAACAATGACAATTATTGGTTGGCCTTTTCATTAACGCATAAATATCGCGTTATAGGATCGCAATTAAAATTTGATGCCATGACAACGATTACTAACTTTTGTCATTTAGAAGGTGGTATTCTGATCAGAACATCTATGTTTGTAACGCTCACGGGTAATTTAACTTCGCGCTCACGCACTTCAAACTGTCATGTTCTTCGCTACAAACAAGATAATTTTCCCATTGTGCACAGCGAAGAAAGTAGTTCATAAGATTTTTTCATAAGGAATCATATGTTGATTGATAACATTCTCAACGCAATAGGCAACACACCATCCGTCCGTTTGCATCGCATAGGAAAAGACTTACCGTGCGAATTATATGGCAAATGCGAATTTTTAAATCCAGGCGGTTCTGTCAAAGATCGCATCGCTTCCCGCATGATAGAAGAAGCTGAAAAATCAGGCCGTATCAAACCCGGCGATACTTTAATTGAACCGACCTCCGGCAACACGGGAATAGGATTCGCACTCGCTGGCGCGGTGAAAGGCTATAAAATTGTGATCACGATGCCAGAAAAAATGAGCCGCGAAAAACAAGTCGTGCTCGAAGCCTTAGGCGCAAAAATCTATCGCACACCCACAGAAGCTGCATGGGATTCACCTGAGAGTCATATTTCTCTCGCGAAAAGATTGGAAAAAGAACTTCCCAACGCGCATATCTTAGATCAATACGCAAATCCTAATAATCCAGACGCGCATTATGAAACAACCGCGCAAGAAATTCTGGATGATATGGGTGATGATTTAGCCATGGTTGTCATCAGTGCCGGCACGGGTGGCACTATCACAGGTGTTGCAAAACGCTTAAAAAAAGAAATTCCGCACATCCAAATTATTGGTGTCGATCCTTATGGTTCTATTCTTGGGGGTGGCACGGAAGTGTATCCTTATTTGGTGGAAGGCATAGGCTACGATTTTTTCCCCAACGTATTAAACAATAGTTTGGTTGATGAATACGTCAAAGTGCATGACAAAGAATCTTTTTTAACAGCAAGACGTTTGATCCGTGAAGAAGGTTTACTCGTAGGCGGCTCTTCTGGCAGCGCAGTCTGGGCTGCATTACAAGTTGCGCCGCGCTTGAAAAAAGGCCAAAAATGCTTAGTGATATTGCCAGACGGCATTCGAAATTATTTATCGAAATTTGTCGATGATAAGTGGATGCGAGAAAAAGGATTCATAGAATGAAAGACAAACAAGATATTGCCACACGCGTCATACACGCCGGACAAGAACCTGATCCGACCACTGGCGCAATCATGACGCCGATTTATGCCTCCTCTACTTATGTACAAGAAAGTCCCGGGCAACACAAAGGCTATGAATATTCACGCACCAAAAATCCGACACGTCATGCGTATGAAGCTTGTGTTGCTGATTTAGAATCCGGCCAACGTGGATATGCGTTTGCTTCGGGCATGGCGGCAATTGCTACTGTATTAGAGTTGCTGCAACCAGGCGATCATATTATTGCAATGGATGATTTATACGGTGGCACTTATCGCATTTTAGAAAAAGTTCGCAAGCGTTCAGCAGGCATTGAAGTTTCCTTTGTCGATCTTTCTAAACCAGAGCTGATTTTGCCTGAAATACGCAAGAACACGCGCATGATTTGGATAGAAACACCCACCAATCCCATGTTGAAATTAGTGGATTTGGAAGCTGTTTCTACCATCGCAAAAAAACACAAATTAATTTCCGTTGTCGATAATACATTTGCCACACCGCTGCTACAACGTCCTTTAGAATATGGATTTGATATTGTCTTACACTCTGCGACCAAATATTTGAATGGTCACTCAGATGTCGTCGGCGGCATTGTGGTCGTCGGTGAATCTGCTGAATTAGCAGAACAATTAGGCTTTTTACAAAATGCTGTTGGTGCTGTGGCAGGGCCATTTGATAGTTTTTTAGTGTTGCGTGGATTAAAAACTTTATCCGTGCGCATGGAAAGACATTGCAAAAGCGCGTTAGAACTCGCGACTTGGTTAGAAAAACATCCTAAAGTTGCGCGTGTTTATTATCCCGGTCTTGCCAGCCAT
Source organism: Myxococcales bacterium (assembly GCA_903970525.1). Taxonomy (GTDB): domain Bacteria; phylum Pseudomonadota; class Gammaproteobacteria; order DSM-16500; family DSM-16500; genus UBA5158. The sequence continues at coordinate 9,819 of CAJCIZ010000057.1, forward strand.
CCACAGCATGAATTAGCAAAAAAACAAATGCCGCAATTTGGCGGCATGATTTCGATTGAAATAAAAGGTGGCTTAGCAGAAGCGCGAAAAATGCTAGAACGTTGCCGTATTTTTGCTTTAGCAGAAAGTTTAGGGGGTGTGGAAAGTTTAATTGAACATCCGGGAATTATGACGCATGCGGGGATTCCGAAAGAGCAGCGTGAAAAATTAGGCATTAAAGATAACTTGATTCGATTATCGGTTGGGATTGAAGCCTTAGCAGATTTGAAAGCTGATTTAGAGCATGCGCTTGGTTAAAATTGCCAATAAAACACCGAGCGGTGCAACAGCCAAGGGCATCACATCAACATAACTCATCATCATGCCGCCCACTAGTGCTGTGAGCGCCCAAACAACACCGATCACGATAAAGCAAACGCCCATCACTTTCCCCTGCTCTTCTTTCAATACAGCATCAGAATACAATGCGATTAAGCAACTAAATGCAATGACATCGCCCACCGCGATTGGCATCGCTGCAAGCCAAATAACAACATGAGAAAAAGTTGAGCCATTGAACCAACAAGCAGCGACGCTCAGCAATAATCCAAACAACACCACATACAACGAACCTATTAACATTTGTTCCAATGAAAAAATTTTTCGTAATTGTTTGATACCAAGCCCTGTGGTTAATGCTAACCAAAACGCAATCATACCTATAAATAACCCCAGCGAATGAGCGCTAAAATGCAGTGTTGTTTTTAAAATCGGCGGAATAAATTGATAATAGAGGCTCCAGCTCACTTGCGTCAGCAAAAGAATAATAGAAATCCTTATGACATGCGGATTCAAGATGATTTTGACAAACCCCTCAAACCCTAATTTTTTAAAAGAAGGCGCTTTCTCTTTCACATGGGTTTCTTCGAAAAGAAAAATCATCAACAAGCAACTCACTAAAGCAAAAACCGCCGCAATGAAATACGGCAAAGAAAAATTTAACTGCTTAAAGAAAAATGGATTCGCAAAATATCCGCCCATCACAGGCCCCACAAAAGCCCCTAGCGAGATGGCTAACTGCAAATATCCCATATCACGTACTTTGTTTTCTGTCGTGCTGATATCGCCAATCACCGCTTGTGCGATCGGATTCGTGCGTGAAAAAGCACCGCGAATAATGTTGCCCAGTAACAACAAACTTAACAGCCCCCACAATATGCCTAAGCCTGCCACTAGCGCAAATAACAATGCGCCACTGGTTGCTAACAAAAGAATTTTTTTGCGCCCAACCTCATCTGATAATGCACTCAAGATAGGCGTGATAAAAATATTCACCAAATGCGGCACCGCAACACATAAGCCATACCACATACTCCGTACGGCTTGAGACGTACCGGAAGTGAATAAACTACTTTGCGCATCAAAAAATATGAGGGTTAAAACCGGGAAAGTCATGTTAAGGCTAGCGTGGTCAAACAACATGACCCATAGCAAAGGTAAAAGAGGCGTTTTACTCTTCATGATCGATGGTACGACCACTGCTTTTGCGTTTGACGATAGATTTTGAGGGGAAAAATTTTTCTTTAATCCAGGTCGCCGCATAGAGCACCAAGCCTACAATCGCGCCAAACACAAAAATATAGGCCAGCAACATCAAGCCTAAGAAAAATGCCACCAGCGCAATACCCAGCAGGATAAAAGGCATAATGGTCGCTAAGATTTTTTGCATATCAAAACCCCTTCCAAAGCTTGTGAATAGGAATCACTCTTTTGGCAATATCGCGCAAACGATAAATTCTGCGGTATTTCACGATTTCTTTTTCTTGAGACGCAGAAGGTTTTGGATGCTTTTTATCGAATTCCTGGAGAAAACTATCCATCTCGCTAACATAATTCGTTAATATGGGTTGTTTAGACATTTTTTACTCCCCTCATTGATGCGCATTATTGTATCATACGATTTATTGGTCAACCTAACTAAGTGTTGGCATATTTTTTAAGAGACGGAGCGGGCATGAGAGTATTGGCGTTATTTTTGACTTTTTGGGCGATTTCTTCTGTGTTGTTTGTGACAGAGGCCTATAGCCGATCTCATACTCAAGCAGTCAATGGGACCTATGCACTAGTCTCTGAAATCAACAGCGCAATCAATAGCACCAGCCCCAATGCGCATGTTGGTATTGCCATTAAATCCATGAAACTGGGTGATACGCTTTACGCTAAAAATGAACAAAGCTTATTTGTTCCCGCCAGTACATTAAAAATGTTTACCGCAGAAGCCGCTTTACTCTATTTGGGACCTAACTATCAATTCCCCACTCGTTTTATGACAAACGCCAAAATTAGTGACGGCAAGCTGTATGGTGATTTGTATCTCGTCCACAGCGGCGATCCTTCTCTGACCTACAGTGATTTAGTTGAGCTCATGGCAAATTTGAAGGCGCAACAAATTCAAGAAATTACGGGCAATGTTTATATCGACATCACAGCGTATGATCAAGAGAACACAGGGCCTGGTTGGTTAGGGACAGATAAAAGAAATCCTTATGGTGCGCCTATTAGCGCCAGCATCATTAACCACAATTTTCTCTCATTTCGCGTTGTGCCACATGGTGGCATGCCACAAGTTGTTACTGGCCCAACCGCTTTTGTCGGTGAAGTCGAAAATTCCATTGTTTCAAAACCGCATTCACGCTTAAAAACCTGTTATGTCAAACTCGATGGCGGCCAAGGTGGGACAATTGCTATCCGAGGCTGCACCTCAAAAAGAAGCTATGGAATAGGCGTTAGCCACGTCATCACAGATATCGTGCAATACAATAAATCTATGTTAACGGATTTATTTAAACGCTCAAATATTCACGTCGATGGTATCATCACAGCGGGTGCTGCGCCTACCGATTCACAGGCTTTGGCAACACACACTTCTAAGCCTTTAAAAAAACTCATCACTGAAATGTTAAAAATGTCAGACAATGTCATCGCCGGTTCTTTATTTAAAAAAATCGGGGAACTTTATACACACAGACCAGGCTCTTGGGAAAATGGTGGTGATTCTGTCGGACGTATTTTATCGCAACAAGCCGCATTAGATACCTGGCATATTAATTTAATCGATGGCTCAGGCTTGTCACGTTACAACCAAGTGACTCCCGCGCAAATGTTACAGTTACTAGATTTCACATATCATAATGATGCCACCAGTTATGAATTTATGTCTGCGCTCCCTATTGCGGGCGTTGATGGCACGTTAAAAAGAAGAATGCGCAACATCGCCTGGCGCGTCCGCGCCAAAACCGGCACCATGCAAGGCGTCGTCTCACTCGCCGGCTATGCTATCAGTCAAGACAAAGAACCTTTCGCTTTCGTCATCTTAATCAACGGCCGCGGCTCTGTGTGGCAGTATCGCGAGTTGGAAGATAAAATTTTGAATTTGTTGACGCATTATTCGAGAAGTTAGGTACGACTTAAACCCTCATAGAAATTCACTCACCCCGCTTTTTCATCCTCCCTTTCCCACAGAATAAAAGCCATACTTTTATATGGTTAATTATATGGAATTTAACAAGGAATGAAGCTATAATGAAAATACAATTTGAATGGGATGATTATAAAAATGAGTATAACCAACAAAAACATGGTGTTTCATTTTATGAAGCGCAAAAAGCATTCGGGGATCCTGGTCGTATTATCGCGATAGATACAGAACACAGCCAAGAAGAGCGGCGTTATTATTGTTTTGGAAAAGTTGGAGAGCATGTCATAACAGTTAGATTTACCTATCGCGAACATTCAATTCGTATTATTGGAGCCGGTTACTGGAGAAAGGGGAAAAAAATTTATGAAGAAGCACAAAATAAAATACACTGATGAACCTATTGGCAAAATAAAAATTGTTAAAGATTTTTTACCGTCGCCAGATGATCTCGTGTTTAAAGAAGAAACTGTCAAAATAACCTTATCACTCAGCAAATCCAGCGTAGATTTTTTTAAAAAACTCGCCCAAAAAAAACATACGCAATATCAAAAAATGATAAGACTATTATTGGATCAATATGCTTCTCATTTCAATGATGATACGTTTAAAGGATAATCACAAAAACAAATTAAATAGTAATATAACGGGATCATAGAGCGGGTTATACAATCGAAAATGAGGGAAATAATATAATCATGTCAACCATATTAGCAGGTAAAATATTTAATTTCTTAGTGAAAATACATCAAGATTTTCAACATTTACAGCTTCAGTCATTTTTATGGTGTCTGAATATCGCAGCAAATCTTTGATTAAAGCATCTGGAATTGTAATAGTCATCCGCATATTAACCTCACTATCACTAAGGATGAGCGGTAATATCAATAATTGTAATTTGTTTCTGCGCTGGACCATAACACCAAAAAACTCGATATGCTGCCGCAGTATTATTCTGCACATATGCTTCAAACACTTTTTGCTTAGAATCGTAAGGATGTTCGATTGAATCATACTCATGAGTATGAAGCCCTGGATGGCGCGGATTTGACTTTAACAAATTGACAGTTTTATAAACTTGCTTAAAGAGACCTTCTATTTTAGAAGACTTATTTTGTTTGCGTTTTTTGCGATTCATAAAAGATGTTTCTGCGCGCAGCTCAAGTTCTCGATATATCTCTCCTGATTTAATAGTCCATTTTAATTCGAACACTTTTAATCCTCGATTTCATCCAGCCATGACATATCTTTTTTATTGGCCAAAGGATCTGGGCCAAACTTTCTTTGCTTAGCTTGTTCAAGTCCTTGCTTTAAGGAGTTCATAGCCGCTTTATTTTTATGTAACCAAGCTTCCGTCTCAGGAATCACAACCGCTTTTTTAATAACCATGACGCCCTTCTCTGGCTCGTCTACAAGAAATGTCAAATTGGCAAAGGCTGCGCCCAGTAATAAACGCCCTTTAGAATCTGATTTTTTAGCGACTTGCATAATAGACCACCTCTTTAATTTTTCATCTTTAGTATAGCCTAAGTGGGCAAAATTATCTAGTGGGACAATCCCACAAATGCGGACTAAGATGCACATTCAGAAAATTTCGCTTATCTCCTTCATTTTTCTCAATAATTTAGGCAATAAAGCCATTAACCTCGAGTTGATAAGACTTCATTTTTTCTCTATTTTTACGTATTTCCCATTAAGGGTGAAAGAATACGCCAAATTGACAATTTACATTTTGGCGTAAGAAATCATAAAACACACTCTGCAAATAAAAATGCGATGATGCCGGTTAAGCCTAGTATCCAGGGAAGTGGGTAAGGTGTGGGTTTCAATAAAAGGATGAAGCAACTGGCTAGAAATCCTGTGCTCAACCCCAATAACATATGACGTAGCGTGCGCTTCTTTTTGAAAGGCGTTTCATGAGCGACGATGGCTTCTTTGGCAAAGCGTGTGACTTCTTGATGATGGCGGGTTTCGTTTAGTACGTCGTAGATTAAGCCTGGTAACTCGGGGAGTTTTTCTGTCCACGAGGGGAAGTTTTCACGGACTCTGCGGATAAATGCGCGTGGGCCTACTTGTTTTTTCAACCAGCGTTCAAGGAAAGGGGCGGCGGAAGACCAAAGGTCTAAATCAGGATCTAATTGTCTGCCTATGCCTTCAATATTTAACAACGTTTTTTGCAATAAAATAAGCTGCGGTTGAATATTAATATTAAAACGTCGTGCGGTTTGAAAAAGACGCAATAACAATTGCCCGAAAGAAATATCTTTTAAAGGCTTTTCAAAAATGGGTTCGCAGACTGCGCGAATCGCACCTTCAAATTGATCGATACGCGTATCTGGCGCTAACCAACCGGACGCCACATGCAACTCAGCCACGCGCTGATAATCGCGCTTGAAAAAAGCCAGCATATTTTCCGCTAAATAACGCTGATCTTTGCTATTCAGCGAACCGACTATGCCGAAATCCACAGCAATATATTGCGGATATTCTAGATGTTCAGTCGATACAAAAATATTACCCGGATGCATGTCCGCATGAAAAAAACTATCGCGAAAAACTTGTGTGAAAAAGATTTCAATGCCGCGTTCTGCTAAACGACTGACATTGATACCTGCGGCTTTGACCGCAGCCACATTATGAATCGGAATACCTGTAATACGTTCCATCACTAAGACATTGCTACGACAATACGGCCAACAAATTTCTGGCACATACAACATAGGCGAACCCAAAAAATTACGTCGTAACTGTGAAGCATTTGCACCTTCACGCATCAAATCTAATTCATCATGCAAAGTATTTGCGATTTCTGCGACAATTTCTTTAGGCTTTAAAAATCTTCCCTGTGCCCAATAGCGCTCTGCTAAACCTGCTAACGTGAATAACAAATCAAGATCACGATCAATCATCTTGCGTATACCAGGACGCAACACTTTCACCACAGCCGATCGACCATCTAATAAAGTTGCTGCATGCACTTGTGCAATAGAGGCAGAAGCTAACGCTTGCGCATCAAAATAATTAAATATGTCGACAATGGGTTGGCCTAACGCGGCTTCAATAATTTTTATCGCTTCCTTCCCAGGAAAAGGCGGCACTCTGTCTTGTAACTTCGCTAGTTCTTCAGCAATATCATCAGGAATAAAATCTCTGCGCGTTGATAACACTTGCCCTGCTTTGATAAAAATGGGGCCTAAGCTTTCAATCGCAAGACGCACGCGCACGCCACGCGGAAATTTTCTCCCATTCGTCCAATACCACGGGTTGAAATAGCCTAAAAAACGAAAGGGATAAAACCAGCGTGTCGCAAAAATAAATTCATCTAAATTAAAACGCATTAAAATAAAATTAATACGAATCAAACGGAAAATGCGGGTAAAATATCTCACGTTTCACCTCGTTTATCTTTTAACATTTTCTGCAACAAATGCACACGAGCTTCTAATCTATCGACATCTAAACGCAACACATCGATATCTTGAAAAAAATCTTGTAAGGCTTCGCGCGGCGGAAAGAAGTTCACTTCTTCATGCACATATTCATTTACATCTTGCAGCAATATTTCACGCGTTTTTTGGCTCCAGGCTTTTAACTTTCTACCCAATCGCCCCAGATGAAAAGCGGGCGTATCGCCTATCCAATGCGATAATTGTTCTTCCCAATCAATCTCCAGATGGTCGAATAACTCTATGACTTCTTGGCCCAATTCTGCATTGCCTTCGATAGAAACATCATCTTCAAAAAACTTTTTCCGGTTATCGCGGGATAGCGCCATGTGAACTAAACGCAAAGGCGTTCCTTTAATCACAGTATCCGCTGTCAGTAACTCTCCTGTTTGAACCAAAATTTCTTTCTCCGTGAAAACCAGATGAAACATCACGCCCGTGCCTAATAATTCCAGTGTCACGGTTTTTCCCTGTAACTTAAGTAAACGCTGCTTGGATTCTGGATCTAAGGCCAGATAAGCGTTTAAAGCTTTTTGCAACGGTCCTAGCACAAGTCGTTTCATTAATATTTAAATCCTTTATGCAAAGCAACAATCCCACCCGATAAGTTATGATACATCACATCTTCAAAACCTGCGTCGCCCATCATGGCTTTCAGTGTGTCTTGATCGGGATGCATACGAATCGATTCCACTAAATATTGATAACTCTTGGCGTCATTGCAAATCCATTCGCCTAATTTTGGAATCACATGAAAAGAATATTTGTCATAAATGGTAGTGAGCAGAGGTAAAACGGGTTTAGAAAATTCTAAAATCAACACTTTCCCACCTGGCTTTAAGACACGAAACATAGAACGCAAAGCAGCAGATTTATCTGTCACATTACGCAATCCAAACGCCATGGTAATACAATCGAAATGATTGGAAGGAAAAGGTAAATTTTCTGCATCGGCTTGCACATATTCGACATTGCCGACTATGCCTTTATTCAACAAGCGCTCACGTCCTTGCGCTAACATACTGTCATTAATATCAGATAAGACAACTGA
>CAJCIZ010000058.1 GCA_903970525.1 Myxococcales bacterium
CATAAGTGCGGGAAACCCGCGACGATACGCTATGGACAGGCACCTGAATTGACGATTCGCCACTTAGGGTTAAATTACAGGTTTGGGGCAAATGCGACCTAGACCAACCAAAATAGCACTTAATTTAACCATATCGACCTAAATCAAAAAATTTATCTTTCACTAAATTGCACGAATCTTTACTGTAAAATTGAATAATAAACCATATTGTATAAGGGATGAGTCATGAATAGTCCTCGTAAAAACTAATCGCATAAAAGTTGTATTTTCGTAGTTGGTTAGACCAGTAAAATAAAACTAATCGCATAAGTATTACTATGCGATTAGTTTTATGGTAGTTATTTCAATGATACAGCTAAATTACAATCCAATAATTGAGCATATTGGATGTTTTTGATCTACGCTACCGCATTTAATTTTATTAAGCAGCTTTGAAATTAACCACGTCATCGAATGAATAATCCGTGTCATTTGCACTAAACAAATTGCTGAAATCGTATGTTCCATGTAAGTTTACATGTCGCCAAGTTAATATTGATGCGTTGAGTATACTTTCAATCAACACGGCTCTTTCATCAAGATCTGCTTTCATAATGATTTTAGTTAATTCGATGTAATTCCATAGGATAATGATGTTTTGGATGATTGTTCTGCACATCACTGAAATTTCTTGATCTTCACTGTGCGCCTCCAAGATGTTTTGATCGGCAAATGAGATCGCGCCAGAAAATTTGTTGGCCAGCTCGCCTTTGTTTAATTGCTTTTCTATTGTCTGTCGCAATTCTACGTCATCAAAATATTTCAGGATAAAAATGGATTTAATGACCTTCCCAAATTCTTTTAATGCTTCTTGCAGCGGGTGTTGATTGGAATACTCACCCAGTCGTTTCAGTATCGTCGATGCACGATGTTCACGTAGTTTAATCGTTGCAATCAGCCGTAATATATTATCCCAATTACGTCTAATTTTGTGCTCTTGGACGTAGTAGGCCGGTTTTATGGGGTAGCCTTTGCTGGTGAGCTCAGTCTTGATCTTGCCAAAACTAACCAAATTTTGTGCTGATGGATCTTTTATTCGTGGAGCAAATGTGACATCAATTAAATGGGATACTGCAAAAACCATTTCTGAATAACCATGCGTGTCCGTTGAATGCATGTTACTTGCAACCGCGTCATTGTGTAAGAGCCCGTCAATGACGTAGGCTGCATCTCGCTCTGAGCTACTGAATACCGTGGAATAGAATAAAATTCCGCGTTCATCTATAAAGCGATAAACGCTTGCACCTTTACCATTGCCAAAATATTTGAATGATTCATTGGCATTTAAGGATTCAGCTGATACACACTGCTTTTTCCCATCACTGGAGCTGTGCAGTAAATTGTTGTCTCGTTTAAATTTTTCAGGTAACCACAGTTTTCCCATAAGATCAGTCAGAGACTTGTTTACAGCATGTAAATTCTCTAATGAGAAATACCAAGTCACGGCATTTGACAAGGTGTTATAGTTAATTCCAACCGCGGTGTTTGCCAGCTTATGCAAACCTATATTACTCGCCAAAGCAAAAAGACCTGCATAAAAAATTTCGTTACTTGGTGCACCTGCTGCGCCTCTAATTTTATGATGTTTAAAATTAGAGGTAAATGTTGTCAACATATTCATTTCAGCCATCATTTGTAAAATTGGAACATATCTATCATGACCAATAATCACTGAAATTGCATCATAGTCTGGCTTTTCAACTGCGGGCGTGTGTACAGAAAAGCCGCCATCATCTTTTATTGTGACGTACTGGTTTGTTCCTTGAACGATTCTTTGATTTACATCCATGAATTGCCTGTCCAATATACCGCGCAATATGGGTAGCATGCTTTCAATATCCACAAATTGAGTTAACCCAAGTTTTTCTAACAGGTGTATTTTATGTTCTTCCCAATATTTTTCAGAGATCAAGTAGGCATCAATAGAAAGATACCGGTAAGAATGGACGAGACTGAGTTGCCCACATTTAATTGCGGCAGCAATTTTGCAAAAAAGGATCGCCTTATAAAGTGACACATTAAATTTTTCACCCCGATGAATAGCGGCATGTTCATTATCATCTAAAAATGCATCTGGTGCCGTTGATGTAATGTTTTTCGTTGATTGATAATGCTCGATAGCAGAGTAAAGGTCTTCCGCACCTTTAGCCGCTTCAAATTTCAGATATTTCACAATCTCAGACACGCGATTCTGCAATTTTCTGGATAAGCTACCCAACGCATCAAAGTCGTCGCTTTGCGCTTTTTCTGACTCAAGCTGACGTTTTAGTTTCTCAGCATCCAGGTCTACTTTAATCTGTGGTTCATCTTTTTCTTGGCAAGGGACAAGCTTATAAAGTTTTAAAATTTTATCATCATTACTCAATACGGGATCGTGCACAACGACTCTAACGGCGTGCATGGTACTTTGTGAGTCTTCAAGACCGGCTAGAACTGAAGCAGTCAGCTGATTTTTTTCTGGCAGACGATCTATTAACATCTGACCGACAACCCGTTTAGCCTTATTCAATTGTTGCTGAACGCATTTTAAAAGCATATCAACCAGTGTGTCTATCCACATTTTGTAGCAGTGATCAATAAAGGCCATCAAGTATAAATGCTGCTTATGCGGCTCGGTCATCTCTGAAATCTGCGTTGTTTTAGCCTTGATTACCCACTGGGCATAGTATTTTATTGCCTCTGTTGATAACGCTAACTTTTCAATAATGGGGTTTATCTCGTCGTGAATTTTTTTAATGATAAGAAAATTGCGTATTCCTTTTTTTATTTTTCCGGGTTCCAATGATTGTGTAATTATTTTTAGTCGCGTCAGTAGCGATCGTTCGTAATGATTAACCGGAGTTTCAATCAGTTGATCAAGCGCCACTTGCTGTGCAGGGGTGATATTTTCAGCCATCGTTTGTATGATGTTTTTTTCAAAGCCATGAAATTTTTCTGTAATTGTCCTAGTAATACGATCATAGCTTGGCACTTCAATCTTTTTTTGTCTCAGCTGATCAACAAGAATATAAAACAGTTTTCGTGGATGCATTTGTTTATCCACCATATCACCCACTGATTCCTCAAAAAATTGAACGGTGCTTCCAAAATCAACGTGACCACAAACGTCAAGGATTAATAATCGATGGTTTTGACGTGTCCTATCAATGTATTTCTCCAGAAAATCTGCTGGAGCTGTGACATCGAATATTTTTGATACAAATTTGATATCAGCTGATTTAAAAGATTTGCTCGTAAAAAATTTCCCACTGGCTTTAAAATAGCCGTATTGAAGCAACAAGCCGATTTTACTCTCTGTTTGTGTGGCCTTTTCAATGGCCTCACGAATGGGATCATCTA
>CAJCIZ010000059.1 GCA_903970525.1 Myxococcales bacterium
GGAGTGTAATCATGTCTCATTTCAAGGTCTTTTAATACCTTATCTTTAATTTCTTTATATTTTTCTGAAGAAAATCTCCAACTCAATGAATAAGTAGACTGGTCTGAAAGCATCTGTGATAAAAATTCTTCGTTAATTTTCTTACGTAATCCTTCTCTACCAGAAATGAGAGTGTGTGTCAAATCGGGGTAGGTTCACGTGACCCCATGGCTTGGTTTTCATGGTTTTATATTTTTTACTTATCATCAAATAACGAAGACATATTAATTATTTTTGAAAAGAAATCATTATCAATCACTTCATCATGCACTTCACTTGCATGAATCAAAACCGGTCTTATTGAGAAATTTCGAGGGATAGAAAGATTGTTTATTTTTGTTTTTACTTCTTCAAGAATGTCTTTTCTAATTATATTTCTGCTAAATTTTATTTCACAGACATATAAATTACCATGTTTTGTCTGTATCATGTAATCGATTTGGCATCCTTTTTGTCTCGCTGTTTTTCTTTGAAAAAATGGGTTATCGGCAATGACCTCATCTGGATATATTCCAAGCATTTTCTTAATTTGATCGCGATTATTTAAAACAAGATTTTCTATTTGAAATCCCATAATAGAATACCATCCAGGTAGCGCGCTAATTGAATGATATTTAAACTGCCCATTTAATATTTTTGGTATGTTTGGACCAATATATTTTAAATAAAATCTAAGATAATTGTCTCCTAATCGATATTGACTCAGTTTTGCAAAATCGCCTGATTTCAGATTCCACGTATAATAACGATTAATAAAACCAGACACTACTAATTCTTCTATATATGCTGATGTTGCGCCACCACGCTGCAAAGAAAGTTTTTTGAAAAGTTCGCTATACTCTACATCACCATTACTTAAAGCCAGCAAAATTTTTTCATAGATATCGCTGTTTCTTTGTAACAATGCTGAAAATATATAACTAAAATCACTGAATAAAAGACCCTGCTCTGAGAAGCAGAGACGTTTTATATTTTCTTCAGCAGAATAACTATTATCTATTTCTTCTAAGTACTTTGGTATTCCACCAGTTACAGCAAGCTTGTTTGTATGCTACAAAATAATGCTGAAACTCTTTGATTAATTTGCTTTATTTGATGGGTCGTCTGCGATTCGAACGCAGAACCAACAGGTTAAAAGCTAATGTGCAAAAAATCCAGAGAATGCAACCATTTGATTTATAAATATTATCTTAACCGGGCGATCGTTACAATTGCCGCAAGAGTGCAGAGAAGCGCATTAGAGTGCACTACTCTGTCGCACCAAAGTCGCACCATAATTCCATTCCACTAAGCTCTCTACACTGAATCATGGTCTATTTCAGATATCGTTATGCCACAAAGCGCCATAAGGAACAGCCCAAAGATTCTCTCCCATTGAGCCGACATACTCGCCTGAGTATAAGACAACACCGACAAACACTCTCTTTTTTGCAATATTATCCTTGAACCATTTCAGATGCTTAAAGTCGGCAGTACTGATTGTTGAGCCTGCTTTTACCTCTATACCTAATAATGCATGATCATCACGTTCAATTAAAAAATCAATTTCACGCTGTTCACGATCACGATAATGAAATAAATCATATGTCCCCGCACCGACATCAGTCAGTGCAGCAAGTTCATTAAAGATAAATGTTTCAATCAATTTACCTGAGCGATCAGGATCTAACTCTACTTGAGGCATGTGCCAACGTAGAATAGCTGTCATCAGACCGCAATCCGTCATATATATCTTTGATTGTTTTCCGACCCGTTCATAATCTGTATTAACCCACGGGTGAACACGCTCTACTAAATAGAGCGCCTCAAGTGCATTTACATAAGACTCGATGGTTGGACGACGAATAGAAAGTCCTGCACCTATAGCGGAAATATCCATAAACTTTCCCGACCATGCAGCAAGAATATTGACTAGATCATGCATTGCTCTGTGTTGCGTTATTTTAGCAACATCCTTTAGATCACGCTCAAGCAATGCTGCAATATAATCTTTATGCCACCGCTGACGCTCATTAGCTTTTAACTTTATTATTTCGGGAAAACCACCGCGAAATGCCAACTCTAGGATAGATTTTCGATCATATGTACTTTTCAATTTTTTTGAAAATGTTTGGTTAAATGCGTTTGCTAGAAAAGATGGCTCTACACCCAGTAGCTCACCTTGAGCAAGACAGCGTAAACGCACTTTTCTAATCCGCCCAGCTAATGATTCTTGAACACTTGGAAGTGATTGGATATTAGCAGAACCTGTTAAGAGATATTGTCCAGGCCGAGTATCTTCATCCACCGTTTTTTTGATTGCAGAAAGCAAACTAGGCACTCGTTGTACTTCGTCAATAATCAACATCTGGCTGGCATGCTGAACAAAACCATGCGGATCACTTTCTGCGATTTGTCTTATCGCAAGATCATCCAGCGTCCGATAAATTGTTTCTGCAGTTGCCAGTTGTTTTGCTAAAGTCGTTTTCCCACATTGGCGAGCACCACTTAGCAAAATAACACGACGTGTTGTTAGTGCTTCTTCGATAATTTTTTTTTGCCAACGGGTATATATCTTTGTCATTTAAGCCCCTATACGATCATTGTTAAATCCCGCGATTTTACTCATTATATACTCGCGATTTTATAAATGAAATACCCGCTATTTTTCTATACTTTAATTATATATTATATTAATCATAATCTTATACTTTTCCAACCATGTCTATTCTTGAGACATACAGTGAAACAGGTAGCCTATATTGATGTTTTAACGAACTTAGTGATTCGAGCAAGAGATGATACCTCTGGAAAAGTACGTGTATCTTTTCCACGACTAAAAGATAGTGGCGGAAAATCCTCTAAGCATACGATGATATTATATCTAGGCAAAAAAGTAGCAGAAAAAATCGGCATTCATAGTAATGACAAAATAAAGTTCTATATAGCATTGGGCGAGCCTCGCATTTGGCTACTTAAGAAATCTAACGATGACGTTGGCTATAAGGTGCTCGATTTAAAACGGCCATCAGGCAAAGCATCTGATGCCTATAGAATTCAAATGACGTGGAAAGATTTTACGCCGGATGAATCAGAAATTCCGCTTCGCACAGTTCCGCATGAGATATATGAGGGTGGAATTAAGGTGGATTTACAAATAAATAAGTAAGTATTAAATAGAGCTTGTCGTTCAATGAGGTTATCTATACATGTTCAGTTCGTTGCTATCGTCAATGCCATATCCAAAAAGAAAAATATTTACAAGTTATCATCATAAACTAGATCAGGTGTATTATGACTGGCTTTCCAATCATCTTTCTGATCGTTTAGAATTATTTGCAGACCGTGCACCAGGAGAAGCAGTGCGCAGCGATGATCATGAGTATGTTGCACATCGCATTCGAGAAGAGCATATTGTTGGCTCATCACTTACCATAGTTCTTTGTGGCACTGAAACACATAAGCGTAAATATGTCGATTGGGAAATTCATTCTACATTGCTCCACAAAAAAGCTCTGCTTGGTATTATATTGCCCACATGCAGCCAAACATCCAATGGTAATCTAATAGTTCCCGACAGATTCTATCAAAATACTCAATCTGGTTATGCGCATTACATAATGTGGAATCATCAACAGTGGTCTTCAAACCCATCTGTTTTTATTAGTCACATTGAAGCATCAATACAAAAATCAAATAATCGTTCTTTGATTAAAAGTTCTGATCCAAAAATGGGAATAAATCGCGCATGAATTGGAATTCTATTTTATCAATTAACTTGTCTTTATCAGAAGGACTAAAGATATCCATTGGACCTCTGTGCTTTCTACTGACATTTTTAATCATCGCCGTAATTGGTTGGTACATATGGAATCGAAAATATAAAAACTGGGATCTAATTAATATTTGCCTTGATTTTAAAACTCCAATCAGCATCAATATTCAGCCGAATCATGATACTGCAAGAATCGCACATCAAATATGGACTGAACTACAAACCAGAAAAGCAGTATTACCTCTTGATGAGGAAAATGATGTTATTTTAGAAATTTACAATTCATGTTACACCTTATTTAGCATAACTCGCAACTTAATCAAAAAAATACCGGCCGAACATATTAGCACTAATAAAAATACTGAAAAACTAGTAAATCTTATGGTTGATGTTCTTAATTTAGGTATTAGACCACATCTTACGCGTTGGCAAGCTAGATTTCGCACTTGGATGAAGCATAACAATGATCCGTCTTTGTCGCCTCAAGAATTACAAAAAAAATTTCCTGAGCATAATGCGCTTATTAAGGAATTAAAAAAGGTGAATTTAGAGTTAAAGAAATTTTCTGATTTATTATATAAACTCGCGAGAGGTTGAATATTATAGTATGTCAAATAGTAAAGGCACAAGAACATTAATAAATACTAGTATAAAATCAATACCGGCAGCTGATTACTCTCCTAATTCACACACAGACAACAAAAACTACGTTACGGATTATCAAACATCTATCATACCTCCTAATCAAGATCATTTGACATTTATTCAAGTGCCAAAACGAATTGTAATAATTTGTACTAAAAAATTAGAACGTATAATAAAATCTTCTCAAAAACTACAATGGTCAGATGCGTATTGTGGACTTTCAACCACTGGCTTGGGCGGTATTATTGGTGGGATTTTGTCTGGCATGAACCCATTATCATTTTGGCCATTTCTATCATATTTATTTGCGATTATTATTTTTTTTACTTTTGGAGCATTATACTTTGCACGAGGCAACATTACAAAATCCGACATTCTTGAAAATGCAAATGATATATTAAAAGAGCTTGAGCACTCAAGTACTAACAAATCGGGGGAAGAAAATGAATCTTAATGATACTGGAGCACAACTACTTTACTCGACTGCACCAATATGGGTCGAACATAGCAATGGATCAAGAATATCAGCAACGAGTTTTATTGTTAACAAAACTTCTAAGCTTGGAACAATACCCTTTCTTGTTACAAACAAACACATAGTTCAAGATGCAAAAAAAATTGTGACGCGCGTAGCAATTATGGAGAATAATATGCCTTGCAAAGAGAACGAGGGCATTAACATTGAATTGAATATAAGCGATTTGAGCTTTGATAATGAATTTGATATTTGTGCAATTCCAATTGGCCAAGTACTTAATAGCCTTCAACAGAATAAAATATCAATCTTTTATAAAGCAATAACTGACGACATCATCCCGAATGAAGAAACTATCAATAAACTATCTGCTATTGAAGATATTATATTCATTGGTTATCCAAGTGGATTATATGATGAAG
The DNA here is from genome assembly GCA_903970525.1 of Myxococcales bacterium. Taxonomy (GTDB): domain Bacteria; phylum Pseudomonadota; class Gammaproteobacteria; order DSM-16500; family DSM-16500; genus UBA5158. The sequence continues at coordinate 5,336 of CAJCIZ010000059.1, forward strand.
AAAACCTGAGCCCCATAATACGACAAGGCTTAACCGCCACTCCTGTATGGAATGATTTTCAAAAACAACCAAAATTCATAATTGATGCGGGTGTTTTTCCAGGTTCAAGTGGAAGTCCTGTATTTATTTTTAATAGAGGAACATATTTTTCCGAAGGCAATATTTCGATTGGGACTAGATTGATATTCTTGGGAATACTAACAGAATCTTTATTGAGACAAGAATTAAATAATGCAAATGTTTACTTGAATTTGGGCCAAGTTATCAAGAGCGGTGTGATAAATAAGTTTCTTAACTCCATAGTTAAAAAATTTGATAGTTGATGGATGTCTTGTCGCACCAAAGTCGCACACTGACTTTTGAGGGTGTTTTAAAAACAGTAAAATAATTCTGTAATTCTTTGTAACATCTAGATTTATTTGATGGGTCGTCTGCGATTCGAACGCACGACCAACAGGTTAAAAGCTAATGTACAAAAATTACAGCAAATATAACCAGTTGATTAACATAAACAATCTTTACCAGGCGATCGTTACAATTGCCTCAAGAATGCAGAGTAATGCATAAGAGTGCACTACTCAGTCGCACCAAAGTCGCACCGTAATATTCCGACCATGTTTCTTCCGGAAATGGATGGTGGTTGAATATATACGCTGCACTACCCGATCGCCTCCCCACTGAGCCAGACATGCAAAACTGCAACATCTGGCCCCGATAGCATCATACTCTAGGCATTTCACAGCGAAAAACAGTCTAATGCGGACAAAAGGGGCTTTATACTTACTATAAGCCATCGAGGATGATATCTAGTGACATGAAAGCTATGATTCCAATGAGTTGTGAATATATGCGGTCAGTAGATGAATTAGCGAAAGAAATTAATAAAAGCGAGGTACAGGCACTTTAAAATCTTTACACGTATTGATGGGATTAAAAAAACTATCTCTGGCTGTGCGCATCAATTCAGCTATCCCAACCAAAAATCAGGTGAGCGTAAAAGACCATGTTGGAAATATTATTGAATATCAATTGGTTTCCATACCATTTTATCTCATTGAGCAGCTGCATCGGCTATTAAAAGCATAAATAGTTCCTGGAGAGAGAAAAAGCACACTCAAGTCACGCTATTTACAAGAAAAAAATGCGGCTGTTCGTATTGTTCTCGGACATTTTTTTTGTCTATATGCATCCTTATATGGATGGAAATAGCCGCATAGATCGTTTTTTAATGGATGTGATGATTGCAGCTGGTGGTAATCCATGGATTGTCGTGCCTGTAGAACAACGTAAGAAGTACATGAGCGCGCTGGAAGAAGCACACGAGCTTTCCCCATGAATAACGTTCGTTTTATACTGACACTTGAACATCTACCACTCTGACGAGGAGAAATAATTTATTTACAGTGATACACTGACTTTCATAGAAAAACATTCTACCGCATGGATATTTGGATCGCGCGCCACCAAGGCAAAGAAGAGATTTTCTGATCTAGATATTGCTATATTGAGTAAGTAAACCTTACTATTATCAACTCTTTCTTCTCTCGAGCATGCATTTTCAGAATGTGATCTACCTTATAAAGTTGATATTATTGACTTGAGAAATATAGACGACGGTTT